>NZ_JBEPAA010000034.1:0-92132 GCF_040298365.1 Kitasatospora sp. NPDC001603 | reverse complement strand
CCCGGGGCGCCCCCCCGCCCCCCCCCCCCCCCCGCCCCGGGGCCCCCGGGGGGGCCCCCCCCCCCCCGGGGGCCCCCCCCGCTCCGCCGCTGACCCTCCCCGCTTCCAGAAGGGCACGACAGACACGATGGCACCGACGACGAAGGCAGCCGGCGACGGCAGCGGCCTGGTGGAGATGTCCTGGGACCCGATCACCCGGATCGTGGGCAGCCTCGGCATCCACACGAAGATCGACTTCAAGCAGAAGAAGGTGGCGGAGTGCTACAGCACCTCGTCGGTCTTCCGCGGCTACAGCGTCTTCATGCGGGGCAAGGATCCGCGCGACGCGCACTTCATCACCAGCCGCATCTGCGGCATCTGCGGCGACAACCACGCCACCTGCTCCGTCTACGCGCAGAACATGGCGTACGGGGTGAAGCCGCCGCACCTCGGTGAGTGGATCATCAACCTCGGCGAGGCCGCCGAGTACATGTTCGACCACAACATCTTCCAGGAGAACCTGGTCGGGGTGGACTACTGCGAGAAGATGGTCCGCGAGACCAACCCCGGCGTCCTGGAGCTGGCCGAGCGCACCGCGGCCCCGCACGCCGGCGACCACGGGTACCGGACGATCGCCGACATCATGCGCTCGCTCAACCCGATCGAGGGCGAGTTCTACCGCGAGGCGCTGCAGGTCAGCCGCTACACCCGGGAGATGTTCTGCCTGATGGAGGGCCGCCACGTGCACCCCTCCACGCTCTACCCGGGCGGCGTCGGCACGGTGGCGACGGTCCAGCTCTTCACCGACTACCTGACCCGGCTGATGCGGTACGTGGAGTTCATGAAGAAGGTCGTGCCGCTCCACGACGACCTCTTCGACTTCTTCTACGAGGCGCTGCCCGGCTACGAGGAGGTCGGCCGGCGCCGCATCCTGCTCGGCTGCTGGGGGAGCCTCAACGACCCGGACCACTGCGACTTCACGTACCGGAACATGACCGACTGGGGCCGGAAGATGTTCGTCACCCCGGGCGTGGTCGTCGACGGCAAGCTGGTCACCAACGACCTGACCGAGATCAACCTCGGCATCCGCATCCTGCTCGGCAGCTCCTACTACGAGGACTGGGAGGGCAAGGAGCTCTTCGTCACCCACGACCCGCTGGGCAACCCGGTCGACCCCAGGCACCCCTGGAACCAGCACACCGTCCCCGCCCCGCAGAAGCGCGACTTCGACGACAAGTACAGCTGGGTGATGTCCCCCCGCTGGTTCGACGGCAAGGACCACCTCGCGCTCGACACCGGCGGCGGCCCGATCGCCCGCCTCTGGTCCACCGCGCTCTCCGGGCTGGTCGACATCGGCTACATCAAGGCCACCGGCCACAGCGTGCAGATCAACCTGCCGCGCTCGATGACCAAGCCGGAGACCACCTTCGAGTGGAAGATCCCGCGCTGGAGCAACGCCATCGAGCGCAACCGCGCCCGGACCTACTTCCAGGCCTACGCGGCCGCGGCGGCCCTGCACTTCGCGGAGAAGGCCCTCGCCGAGGTCCGGGCCGGGCGCAGCCAGACCTGGGAGCGCTTCGAGGTGCCGGACGAGTCGATCGGCTGCGGCTTCACCGAGGCCGTGCGCGGCGTGCTGTCACACCACATGGTGATCCGCGACGGCAAGATCGCCAACTACCACCCGTACCCGCCGACGCCGTGGAACGCCAGCGTCCGCGACAGCTACGGCACGCCCGGCCCGTACGAGGACGCGGTGCAGAACACGCCGATCTTCGAGGAGAACTCGCCGGAGAACTTCAAGGGCATCGACATCATGCGGGCCGTGCGCAGCTTCGACCCCTGTCTGCCCTGCGGCGTCCACATGTACGTCGGCGGCGGCCGGACCGTGCAGAAGATGCACGTGCCCACGGGCCTGAGCGGGCTCACCGCATGACGGCGGAGGAGACCGGGCTGCGGATCCAGGAGGCGCTGGACCAGCTGGCCGGCGGCGACGGGCAGGGGGCCGGCGAGCAGCTGGTCCGCGAGCTGATGGCCTTCTACGGGGACGGCCTCACCCGGCTCGTCCGGGCCCTGCCGCCGCAGACGCTGCGGCAGCTGCTGGACGACCAGGCGGTGGCCGGGCTGCTCGTCCTGCACGACCTGCACCCCGAGGACGTCACCGCCCGGATCGCCCGCGCGCTCGCCGCGCTGCCCGAGCCGGTCGAACTGCTCGGCTTCGACCCCGCGACCGGCACGCTGCGGCTGCGCCGGACCAGGAGCGGCTGCGGCTGCGGGGAGCAGGACGTCGAGGCCGTGCTGGCCTGTCACGCCCCCGAGGTGACGGCCGTGGAGCTGGAACGCGCGCCGCAGCTGCTGCAGATCGGCACCCGGCCGCCGGCCTCGGCGGAGGTGCGGTGAGCGCCCGTCAGCTCTCCCGCCCCGGCGCCGCCCTGCTGCGCCGGCTGCGCGAGCCCGCACCCCCGCAGCCGGAGCGCTGCGCCTTCTGCGGCCAGCAGCTCCCGCGGGAGCACCGGCACCTGGTGGACACCGAGGAGCAGTCCCTCACCTGTGTCTGCACGGCCTGCGGGCTGCTGTTCCAGCAGCCCGGCGCGGCCGGCGGCCGCTACCGCGGCGTGCCCGACCGCTACCTCGCCGAGTCGGACCACCGGTTCGGCGAGGAGCAGTGGGCGGCGCTCGGCATCCCGGTCGAGACGGCGTTCCTGTTCCGCAACGCCCGGCAGGACCGGCTGGTGCTGCTCTACCCCGGCCCGGGCGGTGCGACCGAGAGCGAACCGGACGAGGCCGACTGGCGGGCCGCGCTCGGCGCGAGCCGGCTCGCCGCCGAACTGGAGCCCGACGTCGAGGCGTTGCTGCTGCGGCACCCGGCGGCGAGCCCGGTCCAGTGCTTCCTGGTGCCGATCGACGTCTGCTACGAGCTGGTCGGCCGGCTGCGGCGGTGCTGGAAGGGCTTCGACGGCGGGGCCGAGGCCCGGGCCGAACTCGACGCCTTCTTCGCCCGGGTGGCCGCCCGGGCCCGCGCGCTCCAACCGGAGGGGGCCTCGTGACCGCGCTGTCCTTCGCCTGCACCGGCGTGCGGCCCGACCCCCACGCGGCCGGGCCGACGCTGGTCCTGCGGCTGCGGATCACCGCCCCCGAAGGGACCAGGGTGCACGCCCTGGCGCTCCGCTGCCAGCTGCGGATCGAACCCGCGCGGCGCTCCTACGGCGAGGCCGAGGGCGAGCGGCTGACCGACCTGTTCGGCGAGCGCTCCCGCTGGGGCGGCACGCTGCACCCGGTGCAGTTCGCCCAGGTGCCGCTGATGGTGCCCGGCTTCACCGGGGAGACCGAGGTGGACCTGCCCGTCCCGTGCACCTACGACATGGACGTGGCCTCCGCCCGCTACCTCGCGGCGCTGGACGGCGGCGACGTCCCGCTGCTGCTGCTCTTCTCCGGCACCGCGTTCACCGGCCCGGGCGGCTTCCAGGTGGCCCCGGTGCCCTGGGACCGGGAGGCGACGGTGCGGATGCCCGTGCGGGTGTGGCGGGAGATGATCGAGCAGCACTTCCCGGGCTGCGGGTGGCTGCGGCTGCCGGCCGAACTGATGGCGGAACTGCTCGCCTACCGCTCCCGGCGGGCCCTGCCGTCCTGGGACGCGACCGTGCGCGAGCTGCTCGACGCGGTCCGGACCGAGGAGGTCGCCCGGTGAACGCGAACGCCTTCACGGCCGAGACCGAGAGCCGGTTCGCGCAGGCCCGGCAGATCGCCGACGCCGTCCTCCTCGAGGGCTACGTGCTCTACCCCTACCGGGCCTCGGCGGCCAAGAACCGGCTGCGCTGGCAGTTCGGCGTCCTCGTCCCGCCCGGCTACGGCGAGGACAGCGGCGAGCACTCCCACCAGCGCACCGAGTGCCTGATCGAGCCGCGCCCCGGCGACCGGCTGGCGGTGGAGCTGCGGTTCCTCCGCGCGCAGCGGCGGACCGTCCAGCGCGCCACCCCCGGCGGCGGCTTCGAGCCGGTCGACGAGCTGGAGCTGGCCGACCGGGTGCTCGTCCCGTGGGACGAGGGCGTCGAGGAGCGCGTGGAACTCGTCCTCCCCGTCGACGAGCTGGCCGGCGACGGGGTCGTCCGGCCGTTCCGGCTGCCGGCCTGCGAGGAGCTGGAACTGCTCCGCGAGGACGGCGTGACGGTCGGCCGGCTGCTGCGCCGGCGCGAACAGGCCGACGGCGTCCTGCGGCTGACCGCCCGGGACGTCCCCGGACCGTACGAGGTGCGCAGGCTCGCGGTCGTGGTGGAGAACACCGCGCCGTGGCAGCCCGGGCCGGGCGACCGGCGGGAGGCGGCGCTGCCCCGCGCGCTGGTCTCGGCGCACCTGCTGCTCGGCCTCGACCGGGGCACCTTCCTGTCCGTGACGGACCCGCCCGAATGGGCGAAGGCGGCCGTGGCCGAGTGCCGCAACGAGCACACCTGGCCGGTGCTGGCCGGCCCGCCCGGGCGCGACCAGGTGCTGCTCTCCTCGCCGATCATCCTGGAGGACCATCCGCTGGTCGCCCCGGAGAGCCTCGGCGCGCTCTACGACGCGACCGAGATCGACGAGATCCTCGCCCTGCGGACGGCGGCGCTGACCGAGCGCGAGAAGCGCGAGGCCCGGGGCACGGACGAGCGGGCGGGCGCCGTGATCGACCTCGCCGAGTCGATGCCCCCGGAGGTCCTGGAGCGGCTGCACGGCGCCGTCCGGGGCCTGCGCGAGATCACCGGGTCGACCGCCGAGCAGCCCTGGTGGGACCCGGGCAACGACCCGGAGGTGGACCCGGACCGGGACCGGGTGGTGGTCGACGGCCGCGAGGTCGGGGCCGGCAGCCGCGTCCTGCTCCGGCCCGGCCGGCGGCGCACCGACGCCCAGGACCTCTTCCTGCACGGGCGGACCGCCGTGGTCGAGGCCGTGCTGCACGACGTCGACGGCTCGGTGCACCTCGCCGTCACGGTCGAGGACGACCCGGGCGCGGACCTGTGGCGCGCCCAGGGCCGGTTCCGGTACTTCCAGCCGGACGAGGTCACCCCGCTGGAGGAGTCGTGAGCACGGGCCGGGTGCTGGTGGCCGGGGTGGGCAACATCTTCCTCGGTGACGACGGGTTCGGGGTGGAGACGGTCCGGCGGCTGGCCGGGCACCCGCTGCCGGCCGACGTCGAGCTGGTGGACATCGGGGTGCGCGGAGTGCACCTGGCCTACCAGCTGCTGGACGGCTACCGGACGCTCGTGCTGGTCGACGCCACCGCGCGCGGAGGCGAGCCGGGCACGGTGTACCTGATCGAGGCGGACGCCGGCCCGGTGGAGGCGCCCGTCATGGACGGGCACCGGATGGGGCCGGACGCCGTGCTCGCGCTGCTCGCCACGCTGGCCGCCGGGACGGGCGGATCCGCGCCCGAGCGGGTGCTCGTGGTGGGGTGCGAGCCGGAGTCACTGGAGGAGGGCATCGGGCTCAGTGCCCCGGTGGCCGCAGCCGTCGAGGAGGCGGTCGAAGTGGTCCTGCGGATCGTCGGATCGGACGCGCAGGCGCAGAGAGAGGCGTCATCACCATGCTGAAGAACCTGCTGTGCGCGGCCGGCGCGGCCGCGGTCGTGGCCCTGCTCTGGCAGAGCCTGCCCGACCTGAAGCGCTACCTGCGGATCCTGCGGATGTGAGGCCCGATTGCGGCGAACGGTGTACTCCGGGCGCGGTGGCGGCGCGGCTGCGGCCGAGGCCGCCACCGCGCCCTTGTAATGAAGCCTGTCGCCTCCGGCGAGGGGAGGGAGTGGGCCCGATGCACGAGATGTCGATCGCGACGGCCGTCGTCGAGCAGGTGGACGCGGCAGCCCGGCAGCACGGGGCGGTCGCGGTGGAGACGGTGCGCCTCCAGGTCGGCGAACTCGCCGGGGTGGTGCCCTCCGCGCTGGACTTCTGCTTCGAACTGGCCTGCGCCGGAACGCTGGTGGAGGGCGCGAAGCTGGAGACCGAGGCCGTCGCGGCGCGTGCCAGGTGCACCCCGTGCGGCGTCGAGTGGGCCGTGGGCATGCCGCCCGACCTCGGGTGTCCGCGCTGTGGCGGCGCCCGGGTCGAGCTGCTCGCGGGCCGGGAGTTGCAGATCCTCGGCGTCCAGTGGGCCGAGCGCCCGGTGGGTGCGTCGGCCGACCAGGAAGGCTGAAACCGATGTGTCGCACGGTGGAACTCCGGCAGGCGGTCCTCGCCCGCAACGACGACGGCGCCCGCGAGCTGCGCGCCGAACTCGCCGCGCGCGGCACCGTCGTGGTGAACCTGCTGTCCAGCCCCGGTAGCGGGAAGACGGCACTGCTGGAGGCCGAACTCGGGCTGGCCCGGGCCCGCGGCGTGCCGGTGGCCGCGCTCACCGCGGACCTCGCCACCGAGAACGACGCCCGGCGGCTGGCCCGTTCGGGCGCGCCGGTGAAGCAGGTGCTCACCGACGGGCTGTGCCACCTGGAGACGGCGATGCTCCGCGAGCACCTGGCGGGCTGGCTGCCGCCGGACACCCGGCTGCTCTTCGTCGAGAACGTCGGCAACCTGGTCTGCCCGGCCTCCTACGACCTCGGCGAATCCCTGCGGGTGGTGCTCGCCTCCGTCACGGAGGGCGAGGACAAGCCGCTCAAGTACCCGACGGCCTTCGGGCTGGCGAACCTGGTGCTGGTGACCAAGGCCGACCTCGCGGCGGCGGCGGAGTTCGACGAGGCCGCGTTCCTGGCGAGCGTCGCGCGCGTCAACCCGGGAGTGGAGGTGCTGTTCACCTCCGTCCGGACCGGGCAGGGGGCAGGGGTGCTGCTGGACCGGGCGCTCGCGGTGCTGGACGGCGCCGAGGCCCACCGGCCGGTGATGGCCGGCGCCCCGGGGCACGGGCACTCCCCCGGGCACCCGCACGCGCACGGGCCGGGTGAGGGGCACCACCACGGGGACGACGGCGCGCACGCGCATCCGCACGCCCCGGTGGCGGAACGGCCGTGACGGCCGGTCGGCCGGCGGCCGGGCCGCAGCGGCGCCGGGTCGCCGTCCGCGGCCTCGTCCAGGGCGTCGGGTTCCGGCCGTTCGTCTTCACGCTCGCCGCCGAGCTCGGCCTGGCCGGCACCGTCACCAACACCGGGGACGGCGTGCTGGCCGAGGTCGAGGGGCCGCCGGAGTCGGTGGACGCGTTCTGCCGCCGGGTCGCCACCGACGCGCCGCCGCTGGCGCGGGTCGCCTCGGTCGAGCACGAGGCGCTGGCCCTCACCGGCGCGGCCGGGTTCGCCATCACCCCCTCCAGGACCGACGGCACCCGCCGCACACTGATCCCGCCCGACACCGCGACCTGCGCGGACTGCCTCGCCGAACTCGCCGACCCCGGCGACCGCCGCTACCGGCACCCGTTCATCAGCTGCACCAACTGCGGCCCCCGGCACACCATCGTGACCGGTCTGCCGTACGACCGGGCCAACACCACGATGGCCGGCTTCCCGCTCTGCCCGGACTGCGAGCGGGAGTACACCGACCCGGCCGACCGGCGCTTCCACGCCCAGCCGCTCTGCTGCCACGCGTGCGGACCGAGGCTCGCCCTGGTCGTGCCCGGGCTGCCGTCGCTCGACGGCGAGGCGGCGCTCACCGAGGCCCGGCGGCTGCTCGCCGACGGCGCGATCCTGGCCGTCAAGGGCATCGGCGGCTACCACCTGGCCTGCGACGCGCTGAACGAGCGGAGCGTGGCGCGGCTGCGCCGGCGCAAGCGGCGCGGCGCCAAGCCCTTCGCGCTGATGGCGCGCGACCTCGCCGAGATCGCGCCGCTGCTCCGCCCCGACCCGGTCGAGGAGGAACTGCTCACCGGCGCCGTCCGGCCGATCGTCCTGCTACGCCGCCTGGGGCCGCTGCCGGCGGCGCTGGAGGCGGTGGCGCCGCGCAGCCCCGACCTCGGGGTGATGCTCCCCTACACCCCCCTGCACCAGCTGCTGATCGCCCCGCCCGGCCCCGGGCTGCTCGTGATGACCAGCGCCAACCTCTCCGGCGAACCGGTCGTGACGGAGGACCGGGACGCGTTCGCCCGGCTCGCGCCGCTGGTCGACGCCTGGCTGACGCACGACCGGCCGATCCACGTCCCGTGCGAGGACTCGGTGGTGCGGGTGGTGGACGGCGAGCAGCTGCCGATCCGGCGCTCGCGCGGCCACGCGCCGCTGCCGCTGCCGCTCCCGGCCCCCGTCCGGCCCGTGCTGGCCGTCGGCGGCGACCTCAAGAACACCTTCGCGCTGGCCCAGGACGGCTACGCCTGGCTGTCCGGCCACATCGGGGACATGGACGACCTCGCCACCCTGGAGGCCTTCGACCGGGCGGTGGCCCATCTCGGCGCGGTCACCGGCGTCCGGCCCGAGCTGGTGGCAGTGGACCGCCACCCCGGCTACCGGTCCGTGCGGCACGCCCGGAGCACCGCCGGCGGGCGGGAGGTGCGGGCGGTGCAGCACCACCACGCCCACGTCGCCTCGGTGATGGCCGAACACGGACTCGACGGCGGCCGGCCCGTCCTGGGGGTCGCCTTCGACGGCACCGGCTTCGGTGACGACGGTGCGGTGTGGGGCGGCGAGGTCCTGCTGGCCGACTACGACGGCTACCGCCGCCTCGCCCACCTCGTCTATGTCCCGCTGCCGGGCGGGGACGCGGCGGTGGCGCGGCCCTACCGGACGGCGCTCGCCCAGCTGTTCGCGGCCGGGCTCCCGTGGGCGCCCGAGCTGCCACCCGTCCTGGCCTGCCCGGAGAACGAACGGCGGGTACTGAAGCGGCAGTTGGAGCGTTCGCTGAACTGTGCGCCGACCTCCAGCATGGGGCGGCTGTTCGACGCGGTGTCCGCCCTCGCCGGGATCTGCCAGCGGGTCGAGTACGAGGCGCAGGCGGCGATCGAGCTGGAGGGCGCGGCGCTGGCGCACGGCCCGGCCGAGGGGGCCTACGCCTTCGGGCTGCGGCCGGTGGACGGGACGCTGGTCGCCGACCCGGCGCCGGTGCTGGCCGCGGTGGTGGCCGACCTGGCCGCCGGCGCCCCGGCCGGCCTGATCGCGGCGCGCTTCCACGACGCGGTCGCGGGGCTGGTCCGCCGGGTCTGCGCGGTGGCCCGGGAGGAGCACGGGACCGGGACGGTCGCGCTGACCGGCGGGGTCTTCGCCAACGCGCTGCTGTCCTCGGCCTGCGCGGAGGGCCTGCGGGCGGACGGATTCACCGTGTTGCGGCACCGCCGGGTGCCGCCCAACGACGGAGGGCTGGCGCTCGGGCAGCTGATGGTGGCCGCCCGGGCCGCCGGCCCGGCCGCCATCTGAGAGGAGAGACCCGGATGTGTCTGGCGGTGCCCGGAAGAGTGGTGGAGATCGCGGAACGCGACGGAGCCAGGATGGCGGTCGTCGACTTCGGCGGAGTCGTCAAGGACGTGTGCCTGGAGTACCTGCCGGACCTGCGGGTGGGTGAGTACGCCATCGTGCACGTCGGGTTCGCGCTGCAGCGCCTGGACGAGGAGTCGGCCCGCCGGACGCTGGAGCTCTTCGCCGAGATCGGCCTGCTGCAGGAGGAGTTCGGCGATCCGTGGGAAGCGGCGGCCGCGGCCGTACGGGAGGAGCAGCAGTGAAGTACCTGGAGGACTTCCAGAACCCGGAGCTGGCGGCCGGCCTGCTCGCGGACATCAGGGCGACGGTCACCAGGCCGTGGGCGCTGATGGAGGTGTGCGGCGGGCAGACGCACACCATCATCCGGCAGGGGATCGACCAACTCCTCCCGGATGAGGTCGAGTTGATCCACGGCCCGGGCTGCCCGGTCTGTGTCACCCCGCTGGAGGTGATCGACCGGGCGCTGGCGATCGCGGCCCGGCCCGAGGTGATCTTCTGCTCGTTCGGCGACATGCTCCGGGTGCCGGGCAGCGACCGCGACCTCTTCCGGGTCCGGAGCGAGGGCGGTGACGTCCGGGTGGTCTACTCGCCGCTCGACGCGCTGAAGGTCGCCCGGGAGAACCCGCACCGCGAGGTCGTCTTCTTCGGCATCGGCTTCGAGACCACCGCTCCGCCCAACGCGATGGCCGTCCACCAGGCCCGGAAGCAGGGGCTGCGCAACTTCAGCATGCTCGTCTCGCACGTCCGGGTGCCCCCGGCCATCGAGGCCATCATGACCTCGCCGGACTGCCGGGTGCAGGGCTTCCTGGCCGCCGGGCACGTCTGCAGCGTGATGGGCACCGGCGAGTACCCCGAACTGGCCGAGCGCCACCGGGTGCCGATCGTGGTCACCGGCTTCGAGCCGCTCGACATCCTGGAGGGGATCCGGCGCACCGTGCGGCAGTTGGAGCGCGGCGAGCACACCGTGGGGAACGCCTACGCCCGGGCCGTCCGCCCGGAGGGCAACCCGGCGGCCCGGGCCATGCTGGAGGACGTCTTCGAGGTGGCCGACCGGGCCTGGCGCGGGATCGGGGTGATCCCGCGGAGCGGCTGGCGGCTCTCCCCGCGCTACCGCGACCACGACGCCGAGTACCGCTTCGACGTCACCGGCATCACCACCCGCGAGCCGGCGCAGTGCCGCAGCGGGGAGGTCCTCCAGGGGCTGCTGAAGCCCGACCAGTGCGAGGCCTTCGGCACCACCTGCACTCCGCGCACCCCGCTCGGCGCCACCATGGTGTCCAGCGAGGGGGCCTGCGCCGCGTACTACCTCTACCGCCGGCTGAGCACGCCGGCCGTTCCCCGGGAGGCGAGCCCCGTTGGCTGAGGCCGAGGTCCTGACCGGGTCGGGCGCCGTGCCGGTCGCCGTGCCCTCCGAGGCGCCGTCCGAGGCGCCGTCCGAGGCGCCGGACTTCTCCGGGTGGAGCTGCCCGCTGCCGCTGCGCGACCACCCCCGGGTGTTGATGGGGCACGGGGGCGGCGGCGCGATGTCGGCCGAGCTGGTGGAGAACATCTTCGTCCCGGCCTTCGGCGGCGTCGCGCTCGCCGCCCTCGGGGACTCCGCCGTGCTGGAGCTCGGCGGAGCGAGGCTCGCCTTCTCCACCGACTCCTACGTCGTGCGGCCGCTGTTCTTCCCCGGCGGCAGCATCGGGGACCTCGCCGTCAACGGGACGGTCAACGACCTCGCGATGAGCGGGGCCCGGGCGGCCTACCTGTCCTGCGGGTTCATCCTGGAGGAGGGCGTGGAGATGGCCGTGGTGGACCGGGTCGCCCGGGCGCTCGGGGCTGCCGCGCGGTTGGCCGGGGTGGAGGTCGCCACCGGTGACACCAAGGTCGTCGAGGCCGGTCACGGCGACGGCGTCTACCTCAACACCGCCGGCATCGGCCTCGTCCCGGCCGGGGTGGACATCAGGCCGCAGCGGGCCGCCCCCGGGGACGTGGTGATCGTCAGCGGGGAGATCGGGCTGCACGGGGTCGCGATCATGAGCGTGCGCGAGGGCCTGGAGTTCGGCGTGGAGATCGAGAGCGACTGCGCCGCGCTCGGCGGCCTGGTGGACGCGATGCTGGCGGTCACCCCGGACCTGCACGTGCTGCGCGACCCCACCCGGGGCGGCCTGGCCGCGGCGCTCAACGAGATCGCGGCGGCGGCCGGGGTGGGCGTCAGGATCGGCGAACGTGCCGTGCCGGTGCCGCCGCAGGTCGCCAACGCCTGTGCGGTGCTGGGCCTCGACCCGATGTACGTCGCCAACGAGGGCAAGCTGGTGGCCTTCGTGCCGCGCGAGCAGGCGGACGCGGTGCTCGCCGCGATGCGGGCGCACCCGCTGGGCGCGGGAGCGACCGTGATCGGCGAGTGCGTGGCGGAGCACCCCGGCATGGTCGTCGCCCGCACGGCGCTCGGCGGCACCCGGGTGGTCGACCTGCCGATGGGCGAGCAACTGCCGCGCATCTGTTAGGTCCTGAGGGCTGGCCTGGCTCGCTCCGGCCAGGCTCGGCGGGCCCGGCCGGGTGTGCGCCCGGCCGGGCCCGGTCATGTCCGCCGGGCGCACCGGCGAAGGGCCGGACCGGTGGGGGCCCACCCGCCGGTGGGCCCCCACCGGTCCGTCCGGCTGCCGCACCGTCAGCAGGTGACCGGGACCTCGGTGGTGACGGGCCTGGCGGGCCAGCCGGCGGACGAGACCGCGAACGAGGCCCGCACGGTGGAGCCGCACGGCACCGTGCCGCGCACGCCCTCGACCAGCACCGACCGGCTCTGGAAGGTCAGCGTCTGCCGCGTCGTCCCGAGGGTGATCCCGCCGGCGACGCTGCCGGTCAGGACCGCCTCGACCTCCGTCGGCCGGGGGAGCGGGCTGCCGGGGCTCGGCGGGCCGGCCAGGCCGATGTGGCCGGTGAACTCGATGCTGTCGCCGCTCACGGTGGCGCACACCTTGGTCGCCAGCCCGGCCTGCAGACCGTAGTTGTCGCAGATCACCGTGGGGGCGTCGGCGACGGTTGCCGCACCGGCCGGAGCCGCGACGACCGGAACCGTACCCAGGGCGACCGCTGCGGCGGCCGTCGTCAGGATCTTGCGAGTCATGGGAAGCCTTCTCCTGTGTGAAGGGGACTCCTGGGCGGTCCAGGAGCTCGTTGCAATGTGATATTGCACTATGCTCCTTGAGCTGAGGCATCGTCAAATTGAACGGGAGACGACGAGTTGGCATGGAGGATGTTCGTCCGGAACGCGCACCGTCCGCGCGGGTGGAGCCCGGAGCCGCCCCCGCCGACGCCGGGACGCCGCACCGGCCGGGTCCGTGAGGCCCCGGCCGGTGCGGCGTCCGCGGTTCAGGAGGCGATGCCGCAGTACTGCTGCTGCTTGCCGATCGCGCGGTACATGCAGTCGGCGGTCTCCACCAGGCGCAGCACCGCCTCGCGGTTGCGGCTGGTCTCGCGCCCGATCACCTCGTCGGGCGGGTAGAAGCCGCTGCTGCCGTTCGGACCGGGGTACATCTCGAAGGTGTAGGCGAAGACCCGCTGGGTGCCCCACAGCCAGTCGTCGATCGAGCCGTCGGTGATGTACAGGTCGCTCGACTGCTCGGGGGTGTAGCCGTTGGTGCCGGCCATGGCCCGGCCGAAGGTCGCAAAGGTGTTGTACTCGTCGGCCGTCATCCCGGTGGCGGTGTTGGCCGTGGTCCAGCCGAACGGCCAGAGCACCAGCTGGCTGTAGGTGTGGAAGTCGATGGCGGCGGTGATCTGCTGCTTGCCGCCGACCACGCGGGTGCGGACGAAGTCGGCGACCACCTTGGTCTCCTTGGCGGACTCCGGGGCGGCGCCCCGGTAGGTCTCGTTGGAGGTGGAGCCGGAGGAGCCGCCGCAGCAGCCCCACTTGTAGTCCCAGTTGCGGTTCAGGTCGGTGCCCACGCTGCTGCTGCCCGCGTTGGGCTGGCGGTCCTTGCGCCAGCTGCGGTAGCGGCCGGTGGCGATGTCGTACTCGCCGCCGTCCGGGTTGAGGTCGGGGATCACCCAGATCTCCCGGCTGTTGACGGCGTTGGCGATCCGGCTGTCGGTGGCGTACTTGTCGCCGAACTCGTGGAGCAGGTACAGCGACATCTCGACGGTGAGGTGCTCGCGGGCGTGCTGGTGGGCGGTGAACAGCACTTCGGGTTCGTTCTCGTCGGTGCCGACGTTGTCGCTGATCTTGACGGCGACGATCGGCCGGCCCTCGTACGAGGTGCCGATGACCCGCTTGCTCATGATGTCGGGGTGCGCCGCCACGACGGCGTCGATGTCGGCGGTGGCCTCCGCGTAGTTGTGGTACCCGGAGTCGGCGGACGGGAAGTCGTACACCGCGGCGCCGACGCCCGGTGTGCCGGCCCCGTCGCCGTACACCGGCTCCGGGAGCGGGCTGGGGGACCAGCCGAGCGCCCGCAGCCGGTCGGCCTCGGCGGCGGTCGCGGTGACCACCACGGAATCGGAGCGCACGGCGTCGACGGACGCGCCGGTGGCGGCGACGGCGGTGCGTTCGGCGACGGTGCGGGGGCCGTCGAGGACGTACTGCCGGGCGGAGTCGGGGGCCGCGGCCGGGCCGGCGGTGACCGGCTGGGCGGCGACCTGGACGGTGAGCGGGGAGGCGAGCGCGAGAGCCAGCACGGCGGCGGCGACCGCGGCGGGCTTCCCTCGGCGGGGCAGTCGCATGACTGTCCTCCTGTGGGGGGTCCGTAGGGACGGAACGGGGAGGAGGTGCGGCGCGCGCCAGCACGATGGTGCGCCGATGTCATGGATTCGTCAAGGAGTCGGGCGGCCACCGGTGCCCGGGGCCCCCGGCCGGGCCCGGACCGGCCGGTGGGTATGTTGGGCCGCCACCGACCGAGGAGCCGCCACGTGCCCGCCCGCCCCAGCGTTCTGTTCGTGACCGACCTCGCCTACCAGGCCCGGGGCCGGCGGTACTGCGACGAGGACATCCGGCTCTCCGCCCGGCTCCGGGCCGACTTCGACATCGCGCTCTGCCACCCCTTGGACGCGGCCGCGCTGATGGACGGCTTCGACGCCGTGCTGGTCCGCAACAGCGGCCCCGTCCTGCACTACCAGGAGCGGCACGAGGCCTTCCGGGCCGCGGCCGAAGCACGCGGCACCCGGGTCTACAACCCGCTCACCGGGCGCGGAGACATGGCCGGCAAGCAGTACCTGCTGGACCTCACCGAGGCCGGGCACCCGGTGATCCCCACCGTCGACCGGCCCGAGGACCTGGACCGCCTGCCCGGCTGCGCCCAGTACGCCGTCAAGCCGAAGGCCGGCGCCGACTCCATCGGCCTGGCCTTCGTCGACCCGGACGGACTGTCCGGCCTCGCGTACGGCGACATCCTCGTCCAGCCGCGCGTCGACTTCCGCTACGAGGTGTCCTTCTACTTCGTCGACGACGCCTTCCAGTACGCGCTGTACGCGCCGGATCCCGAGCGGCGCTGGATCCTGGAGCCGTACCACCCCACGGACGCGGACCTCGCCTTCGCCCGGGGGTTCATCGACTGGAACACGCTCGACCACGGGATCCAGCGGGTGGACGCCTGCCGCGCCCCGGAGGGGGAACTGCTGCTGGTCGAGCTGGAGGACCTCAACCCCTACCTGTCGCTGGACCGCGTGGCCGAACCGGTCCGGGAGGCCTTCGCCACCGCCCTGACGGCCTCGCTGCACCGGTTCCTGGCCGGCGCGCCCCGGGGCTGAGGCGGGCGGCCCGTGCCGTCCGGGACCGGGAGGGACCGGGCCCGGACGGCACGGCTCAGCGCCGGACCAGCCGGACGTCGGAGACTTCGAGCAGGCCGTCGAGTTCGACCTTGCCGACGGTCTGCTCCGGGTTCACCACGAGACCGTCCCGGCGCACGATGTCGAGGAGCCGTTCGGCCAGCGGCATCACCATGTGCCGGCCCCAGCAGCGCTCGTTCACATGGCCGAACGGGAGGTACCCGGGGTGGTCGTCGGGGTCGAGGTCGGCCCAGCGCTCAGGGCGGTAGCTGTCCGGGTCCTCCCAGAGCCGCGGGTCGCGGTGGCTCACCAGCGGGAGGATCAGCAGGTCGTCCTTGGCCCCGATCCGGTCGTCCACCGCGGTGAACTCGGGGGAGGCCATCCGCAGGATGTTCCAGGACGGCGGCAGCAGCCGGAGGGACTCCAGCAGGACGTCCCGGTTCGACACGCCGTCCTCGAAAGGCGAACCGAGCCAGAGCGCGTTCGTCACGAGGGCGGACACGGTGAAACAGATCGGGGCGGCGACCCGCCGGTAGAGGTACATCGCATACCGGCGGTCGTCATAGCTCTCGGCGTCCAGCACGCGGGCCGCCAGATTGGACAGCGGGATTTCCGTGCCGGGCTTTCCGAGCATGGCGGTGCCGGCCGCGACGGCCGCCCAGGTCAATTTCGGCGTGAGTTCCAGGCGGCGGTCCACCAGGACGCGGAAACGGAAACTCTCCCGGCCGAAGACGAGATCCCGGAGATAGACGTGCGCGACGTGCGGCCACTTCCCGGTGAGGTCGACCTCGTCGCCGAGGGGCTTCTTCAGCGCCGCGCGGACGTCGGCGGAGACGGCCTGCATGAGCGCGGACGCGTCCGTCCGGGTGACGGACCGGCCCTGGACGGGCTTGAAGGTCGGGCGCTCGGAGTCGTTCGCGGGCCGGCTGCGGAGCAGGCTGTCCATCAGGTCGGCGCCGGCGACCCCGATGGTGTCGTGCTCCAGACGGAAGAGGTCCGCCCCGCGGTACCTGCGGAGAAGTTCCTCGATCCGCGGTGCGAAGACGGTGGCCCGGGCGCTCCTGCCGGTACTGGACATGGACATCGGTGAACTCCAAGGGTGAAAGGCACGGGCCCGGTGAGACGAGTGCTCACCGGGCCCGTGCCCGGTAGACGAACTACCCGACTAGATCCAGCCGTACCACGCGTAGGCCTTCAGGCTCTTCTCCGGCATGACCTTCTTCACGAAGTGGACGAGCTTCATGGCAGTACCTCCGTCTGACGGTGAACAGGACGAATCATGCAAAGGCTCGACGGGTGTGCGGTGATTACTCGCTGAATTCCGCGATCCGCTTTCTCGTCGCCCCGAAGTCAAGCCCGGGGCCAATAGAGCGTCAAGTGACACAGCTCACTCGCCGGTCCGGCGGGCCGGTGGGTTTCACGGCCGACTGCTGCCGATTGCCGGCGGAAGGGGCGGAATGGTCCGACTCGGGCGGATCGTGCCCATCGGAGACGTTGCGTGGCGGGGGCGGCCGGGCTTCCGCGCAGGTCGCGGCCCTGCTCCGGGTGGCGGTCGGGTGAACGGGGGGCGTCCGGCGCCCGGCGGGGCGAGGGCGGTCCGCCGCATACGGAGGGCCGACCGAACGTTAGGTTTGCCCGTTCGGGCAAGGCGGGTGCCCCTGTGTGCCGGAGCGCGCCCGCAGGGTGGGCGGCGCGCTGTCATGGCATCGTCACCGACCGTCGACCGAGGGTCGGTCCACATGCTCCGGCGCGCGACCCGAGTGGTGACGGACAGTCAACATCTGTCACGCAGAGGAGATATGATCTTGGTCTGCGCGGACCCGCCGCGCGGGATGCCAACGAGACAGGGGACTTGTCGATGGTGACGATCGGGCTCACGCGTGCCGGAGCACTGGCGGCCGCCGCGCTGATGACGACCGCCCTCGGGACGGGGGCGGCCGCCGCGGCGCCGCGGGCCGCCGCACCGCCCCTCCCGGACACCACCGCCGTGCGGACCGCACTGCGGAACACCCTGGACGCGGGCGCCCCCGGCGCCTTCGCGGTGATCAGGGACCACGGCCCGGGCGAGCGCGAATGGTCGCTGACGATGGGCAAGGCCGACCTCGGCGGCGCCTCGATGAGGGCGGACCGGCAGTTCCGGGTGGGCAGCAACAGCAAGATGTTCGCCGCCGTGCTCGTGATGCGCCTGGCCGAACAGGGGCTCGTCGACCTGGACAGGCCGCTGCGCGACTACCTGCCGCCGGGCACCCTGCCCGAGGGCTGGACGATGACCGGCCGCCAGGTGATGCAGCACCGCGCGGGCATCTACGACCACACCGACGACCTGCTCGAACAGAACGGCGAGGAGACCACGAGCGCCTTCGAGGCGCGCATCCGCAACACCGTGTACGCACCGCGGGACTTGGTGGCGCTCTCCGTCAAGCACGGCGTGCGGAGCGCCCCGGGGGCGGCGTACGCGTACTCCAACACGGACTACGTCCTGATGGGGATGGCGGTCGAGCACCTCACCGGCCGGGCCTACGCCGACGTGCTGCGCGAGCAGATCATCGAGCCGCTGAAGCTGCGGCAGACCTCCTTCGTGGTGCCCGAGAAGCGCATCGCGGGCCCGCACATCACCGGCTACCTGACCAACGACGACCGCGCCAAGCCGTTGCTGGACTCCACCGAGCAGACCGCGTCCTGGCTGTGGAGCGCCGGCGGCGTCATCTCCTCCGCCGCCGACATGGACCGCTTCCTCACCGCGCTGGTCGCGGGCCGCGCCGGGGGGCT
Source organism: Kitasatospora sp. NPDC001603 (assembly GCF_040298365.1). Taxonomy (NCBI): domain Bacteria; kingdom Bacillati; phylum Actinomycetota; class Actinomycetes; order Kitasatosporales; family Streptomycetaceae; genus Kitasatospora; species Kitasatospora sp. NPDC001603. Next base: position 74,296 of record NZ_JBEPAA010000034.1, on the reverse strand, counting down.
CGTCTCGGACGACTCGCTGCGGCAGCTGACCGCCGTCCTCCCCACGCCCACGGCGAAGGTCGGCTACGGACTCGGGATCCGCCAGATCGCGCTCTCCTGCGGGACCGTCCTCGGCCACGGAGGCATCGTCCAGGGCTTCCAGACCCAGAGCTTCGTCACCCCCGACGGCCGGCGCAGCGTGGTGGTGTTCGCCAACGCCTCCAACAACGGGGCCGTCACGACGGGGCTGATGAGCGCGCTGGAGCCGGCCTTCTGCGGAGAGCGGCCCGCCGCCCCGGCGGCCCGGACCGCGCCGGCCGCGGCCGGCGGCGGCGCGTCGGACCGCGTCGTCCCGGTGGTGGAGGACACCCGCGTCTGACCGGCCGCGGGCCCGGGCCGGCTGCGGCGGCCCGCCCGGCCCGGGCTCACTCCCAGGGCAGCGCGGCGCGGCTGCGCCAGTACGCCTCCGCGGGCTCGGCGAGCACGGTGAGCGCGGCGAGGTCCGCAGCGGCGAGGTCGAGCCCGGCCGCGGTGAGGTTGGAGGCCAGCTGCTCCGTGGTGGCCGCGCCGGAGAGCACGATGTCGGCCCAGGGCCGGGCGGCGGCCGCGGCGAGGGCGAGCGCGTCGCAGGAGGCGCCGGTGCGGGCGGCCAGCTCGCGCAGCGCGGCGGTCCCGGGCCCGGTCGCGTTGCGGTCGGCGAGCCGGCCGTTGGCCATGCCCTCCTTGACCACCACCAGCCAGCCCGCCGCGTGCGCCTCGGCCAGGGCGGGCCCGGCGGACGGCTCCAGCAGGTTCCAGGTGGACTGGACGGCGGCGAACAGCGGCCGCCCCGCCACGGTCGCCTCCAGGGCCGCCCGGACGGTGGCGGCCTGCGCCGGTCCGCTGGTGGACAGGCCGATCCGGACGCCCTCGGCGGCCAGCGCCGCCAGCCGCTCGTGCAGCGCCCGGTCGCCGAGCGCCGGGCTGTCGGGGGTGACCGAGTGCACCAGGTACACCTGCGGCAGGCCACCCAACAGCTGCCTGGTCTCCTCGATCTGACGGTCGAACACCGCCGTCGAGTGCTCCTTGACCTCGTGCACCGGCACCCCGGAGGCCCGCCAGTCGGCGGTGTAGGTGTAACCCCACTTGCTGCCGATCACGACCTCGGGCGCGAGCCGCGGCCGGGCGGCGAGCCACCCGCCGACGAACTCCTCGGCGCGGCCGTAGGAGCGGGCGGTGTCGAAGTAGCGCACCCCCGCCGCGTAGGCGGCGTCGAGCAGGTCGTGCGTCCGCTCCCGCATCGCCTCGACGGTGCGCCCGGCCGGCAGGTCGAGCTCGCGCCCGAGCGTGATGTAGCCGGGCCGCCCGACGGCGGCGGTGCCCAGGCCGAACCGCGCGAGTGACGGTGCGGCGGCTGGTCCGGTGGCGGGTGCGGTCGGCATGGGCGGGGTCCCTTCGGCGGTCCGGGCGCGGCGGCGGTGGTCCGCCACCCGCATCCGAACCCTAACTTCCGCCGGGGGAGCACCTCCGACCTGGCCCGACGCCGGCCGTCGGCGCCGTCAGCCGTACCAGGAGACCTCGGTCGGTCCGGCCCGGCGCGGCACCTCGCGTTCGGGCATCGGCAGCCGGGTGTCGCCGTCGACCAGGGTGGCGGACGGGGCGCCGCGGACCGCGCCGGGCAGTTCGGCCTCGACGGTGACCGGGCGCGGCGGGGTGGTGGGCAGCGTGGTGCTGAGCGGGCACACCTGGGCGTGGTGGCCGGGGATCCGCTCGGCGGCGACCTCCTTGCCGTCGACCAGCAGCTCCACCGCCCGGGTGCCGCCCAGGTGGATGCCGACGGTGACCGAGCAGCCGGCGTACTCGCAGTGGAAGTGGTACTCGCGGCTCATGGGACCGCCTCCCTGTCGCGGCAGACCGGGGTTCACCGGCTGCGTCGGGGCACCGGCCGGGGCGAAGGCGCCCCCGCGGTGGCCGCCGGCCCGGTGGCCCCGGGCCGGCGCCGCCGGTGTCAGGAGCCGAGCAGACGGGACTTCTGGGCCGCGAACTCGGCGTCGGTGAGCACGCCCTGGTTCTTGAGCTCGGCCAGTTGCTTGAGCTGGTCGAGCCGGGTGGCCATGTCGTCGGGCTCGGCGGCCGGCGCGGCGGCCGCCGCCGGTGGGGCGGCGGGCTGGGCCTGGGGCTGCGGCGCCTCCTGCTGGGCCCAGCGGCCGGCCTGCCGCCGGGAGACCCGGTTGGAGACGGCGGTCGCCGTTCCGGCGACGACGGCGGTTCGGGCGACGCCGCGAAGGAGTCCTGGCATGGCGAAACCTCCTTGACCTTCGGGGTGGGGCGAGCGGACGGGCAGGGCGGGTTCAGCGTCCGTCCTTGCCCTCGGCCGCTTCGAGGGAGGCGAGGATCGCCTGGACCGGGATGCGGCCGTCCGCGACCAGCCGCGCCCCGCTGCGCCGGAGGGCGGCGGCCAGCGGGCCGGCCCAGACGTTCTCGTAGACGAGGACGGCGGCGGAGCTGCCCGGCTCCAGGACGGCGGCGGCGTCGGCGAGGTCCTCCTCGTCGAGCAGGCCGGAGGAGACGCCGTCGAAGACGGCGAGGTCGAGCAGGCCGTCACCGGTGAGGTCGGCGAGTTCCAGGCCGGTGACCGAGCCGTCCGTCTCCTTGCGGACGAAGGTCAGGTCGAGGATCCGGATGATGCCCCGGTCGACCAGGTCGACCAGCAGTGGCAGTCCTTCCCCGGTCATCCGGCTGCCGGGGAACTCGACGACGATGTAGTCGATCGGTCCGGTCTCGTTCAGCTCGTTCAGCTCGTCGCTCATGTCGGGTCCTCTCCGGTCGGCCGGGCGGAGGCTGTCGGCCGATGCCGTGGCGGTACGCGCCCGCGAGGGCGGCGCGCGGCGGACGGCGTCCGCCGCGGGCGGCTCCCGCTCCTGCCATTCCAGCAGTGCCCGCCGCACCGCGCATCCCGGCCCGGCGGGGCGGTCCGTGGGCCGGGCGGCGGGCGCTCAGGCGTGGGTCGGCGGCCCGGTACCGGAGACGGTGCCGGGCCCGGGGCCCGGGGCTCCGTCCGGGCCGGTGACGGTGCCCGGGCCCGGGCCGGTGTCGAGGAACTCCCGGATCAGGAAGGCGAGCAGGACCACCAGGGTGATCCACAGGACCACCGCCGTGGTCGGGTAGTTCCAGGTGGCCAGGACGACCGCCGCCACGGCGAGGATCAGGGCGCCGATCCACCGCTTGAACCGGTGGACGAACGGGCCGACCGGGCCCAGCCGCATCCCGATGCCGAACAGGACCTCGCGCAGGGCGTCGACCATCCGGCGGCAGGCGGTGCGGATCGCGACGGCGGCGCGGGACGGCCCGATCAGGAGCGCGCCCAGGGCGGTGACGACGGCCACCGCGAAGACCACCCGGATGCTCGCGCGCATGAACCGGATCAGGGTGTCGTACACGGCGCCCGCGGCGGCCTGGTTCGCGCCCGGTGGCAGGCGGTCGAGGTAGTACGCGCGGAAGACGGTCAGGACGATGCCGAGCAGCAGCATGGCGAGCGCAACGCCGACGGCCGCGCCGACCAGGCCGCGGCGCCGGTTGGAGGGGAGGAAGACGCCGCCGGCGGCCACCAGGACGGTCACCACCGGGAGCCACGAGCCCATGATCTCCAGCAGCCGGAAGTACGTCTTGACCTTGCCGATGTCCTCGGACTGGAAGACCACGAAGTCGGTGTGGACCTCCGGGATCTTGGAAGCGATCCCGAGGCCGGCGTCCACCAGCTCGGTCTTCACCTTCGCCACGATCGGCGCGATGTCGATGCCGACCTGATTGTTGGTCAGCGTCACCGCGCCGCCGCCCTTGCCGGTGAGGGCCTTGTCGAGGGCGGTGTGGATCAGCCGGTTGGCGTCGACCCAGATCGACTCGAAGGCACTGCTGGTCACCACCCGGTCGACGGTGGTGTGCACCAGGTCGTTGAGGCCGCTGGTGATGGGCCCGCTCAGACCGCCGATCAGGGTCGCGAGCGGGGCCGGCACGCCCTGCTCGGCGGCCGCGTCGGAGAGCTGCTTGACCAGCCCGTTCACGTCGATCTGGTCCAGGACGACCTGGGTGACCCGGGTGGTGACGGCGTCCTGCACCGCCGGATCGGTGGCCAGTGGCGCGACCGTGGAGACGTAGCGGTCGGTGTTGCCGACGATGTCGCTCGTCCAGACCGCGAGGACGGAGATCAGCGAGAGCAGCGACGCGATGACGATGACCACCACGGATCCGGAGGTCCGCAGCCGGTGGTGTTCCCGGTGGCGGGGCGGGGCGGTGCGCTCCAGCGCGGCGATCCGGGCCTTCAGGTGCTCGACCTCGTCCGGCGGTTGCGGCGCGGGCCTCGGTGGTGGTTCCACCGCAGGTCGTGTCGGTGGCTCCGGGGCGGCGGCAGCCGGCGGCGGAGCAGGGTGCGGAGGCCGGTCGCCGGGCGGTTCGGCGCCGTTCGCTCCGGTGGGATCCGCTCCGGAATCCGTCGGGGCCATCGCACTCTCCCTGGGGTCGGACGCTTGCCCCGCCGGGGAGCGCACGTGGTGACAGCTCCTCCCCAGCAGAGCCGCGCACGCCCCGGCCCACCAGCGGGAACGGCCGTACGGGTGGCGGCCGGGGCTCCGGCACGGGGCGCGCCCGCGGCGGGGGTGTGGAACGCTGGAACGTGGAGCCGCCGCCGGGTCCGGACCCATGGGCCTGCCGGCTCCCCGAGAGTTCGGAGGCCCTCATGGCCGGCAATCTCAACCCGCCCCAGCCGCCGCCCACCGGCGCCGATCCGGCACCGCCCGCGCGCTCCTCGGGGCACCTGCTGCGATCCGGGTGGATCGTGCTCGCGGGGATCCTGATGGTCTTCGGCGGGACGATGGCGATCTTCGAGGGGATCGCGGCCATCGCCAAGGACGACCTGTTCGTCCGGACGAACGACTACGTGTTCCGCTTCAACCTGACCGGCTGGGGCTGGATCCACCTCATCCTCGGCCTCCTCGTCGTGCTGGCCGGGGTCATGGTGTTCACCGGAGCCGTCTGGGCGCGCGCCGTCGGCGTCGTCCTGGCGGGGTTCAGCCTGATCGCCAACTTCCTCTGGCTGCCGTACTACCCGTTCTGGGCCATCGTGCTGATCGCCGTGAACATCTTCATCATCTGGGCCCTGTGCGCGGGGACGCTGCGCGGGCGGGACGTGGTCTGACCCCGGGTGCGGCGCGCCCGGCGCGCCGCACCGCCGACCCGGTCCGACCGGCCGCCTCCCGGGTGGCCGCGTCCCGCCGCCGCTGCGACGATGCGGCCCATGGCACCCAGCACAGGCACTTCCTCCGCGGTCGGCGGGTTCGTCCTGCCGACCCTCGCGGCCGGCCAGTTCCTGATGGCGCTCGACAGCTCCGTCATGAACGTCTCCATCGCGACGGTGGCCGACGACGTCGGGACGACGGTGGCCGGGATCCAGGGAGCCATCACGGCGTACACGCTCGTGATGGCGATGTTCATGATCCCGGGCGGCAAGGTCGGGAAGCTCATCGGCCGGCGACGGGCGTTCATGATCGGCTGCGTCATCTACGGCTGCGGTTCCCTGACCACCTCGCTCGCCCCCGACCTGGCCGTGCTGCTGTTCGGCTGGTCCTTCCTGGAGGGGGTCGGGGCGGCCCTCATCCTCCCGGCGATCGTGGCACTGGTGGCCGGCAACTTCGCCGCCGGGCGCCGACCGGCCGCCTACGGGTTCGTCGCCGCGGCGGGGGCGGTGGCGATCGCGCTGGGGCCGCTCATCGGCGGTGTCGCGACGACGTACTTCTCCTGGCGCTGGGTCTTCGCCGGCGAGGTCGTCATCGTCCTCGCCATCCTGGTGTTCGCCCGCCGGCTCGCCGACGCCCCGCCCGCCGACCGGGCCGGGCTCGACCTGGTCGGCGCCCTGCTGTCCGCGCTCGGGCTCGGGGTCTTCGTGTTCGGGGTGCTGCGCTCCAGCTCCTGGGGGTGGTTCGTGCCCAAGCCGGGTGCGCCCGGCTGGCTCGGCATCTCGCTCACCGTGTGGCTGCTGCTGGCCGGTGTGCTGCTGATCCGGCTCTTCCTGCACTGGGAGACGCGCGTCGTGGAGCGCGGCGGGGAGCCGCTCATCGACCCGGACCTGCTCGGCAACCGCCGGCTCACCGGCGGTCTGACGATGTTCTTCTTCCAGTACTTCATCCAGATGGGCGTGTTCTTCGTCGTCCCGCTCTACCTGTCCGTCGCCCTCGGCCTGTCCGCCCTGCGGACCGGCGTCTGGCTGCTGCCGCTCTCGCTGACGCTGCTGGCCGCCGCGGTCCTGATCCCGCGCCTGTTCCCGGACGTCTCACCGCGCAGGGTGGTACGGCTGGGGACGCTGGCCCTGCTCGCGGGCGCCGTCACCCTGCTCGCCGCGCTCGACGCGGACGCGGGTGCGGAGATCGTCACCCTGCCCCTGCTGCTGATCGGCCTCGGGATGGGCGCGATGGCCTCGCAGCTCGGCGCGGTCACCGTGTCGGCCGTCCCGGACGAGCAGAGCGCGGAGGTCGGCGGCATCCAGAACGCCGTGACCAACCTCGGGTCCTCGATCGGTACCGCGCTCGCCGGGTCGATCATGATCGCCGCCCTGACGGCCTCGTTCCTGACCGCCGTCGAGCAGAACCCGGCGGTCCCGGCCGAGGTCGCGGACCGGGCGGCCGTCCAACTGGAGAGCGGCGCGCCCTTCCTGTCGGACGTCCAGCTCACGGCGGCGCTGGACGAGGCGGGCACGAGCCCGGAGGTCGCGCGGGCGGCCCTCGACGCCAACGCGGCCGCTCGGCTGGACGGTCTGCGGGCGGCCCTCGCGATCCTCGCCCTGACCGCCGTCGTGGCGCTGTTCTTCACCCAGCGGATTCCGACCGTCCAGTCCGGCCGTGAGACGCCGGTGTAGCCCCGGGCGTCTCCTCGGGGTACGGGGGCTTCTGCCCGGAGGTATGGATGCGTGACATGTGAAATGGTAGTTTCCCCGTGCGGCCGACATGCGGCCGACGTGCAGCGGGCGTGCGGCGGACTACGGCGAGCGGAGACGACGGGTGGAGCAGCAGGGCGGGACGCGCGGAGCCGGGGCGCAGGACCGCGCGGTGCCGGCCGCGCAGGCCGAGTGGTTCCACCACGGCTGGGCCGACACCGGGACGACGCTGCCGCTGCTGCCCGGTGCGGCCTTCGCCGCCGCGCGGCGCGCGGCGCTCTCCGAGCGGTTCCCCGGGGAGCGGATCGTCGTCCCCTCGGGCGGGCTCAAGGTCCGCAGCAACGACTTCGACCACACCTTCCGGCCGCATTCCGCGTTCGTCCACCTCACCGCGGAGCAGGGCACGAGTGCCGTCCCCGACAGCGTCCTCCTCTTCGAGCCCACCGGGACCGGGCACGAGGTCACCCTGTTCACCCGGCCGCGGTCGCCGCGCGACGGCGGGCCGAACGGCGCCGAGTTCCACAGCAGCCGCCGGCACGGCGAGTTCTGGGTCGGCCGGCGCCGGACGCTGTCGGAGACCGCCGACGCGATCGGTGTCCGGGCCGCCGCCCGGGACGACCTGGAGCGGGCGCTCGCCGGACACGTCCCGACCCGGGCGGTGCGCGGCGAGGACGCGCTCGTCGACGCACTGGTCCGGCCGGCCCACCGGGCGGAGGCCGAACTGCTGACCTTCCTCGCGGAGTCACGGCTGGTCAAGGACGCCTGGGAGGTCGAGCAGCTGCGCACGGCCGTCCGGTCCACGGTGGCCGGGTTCCACGACGTGGTCGGCGAGCTGCGCCATGCCACGGGCCTCGCGCGGGGCGAGCGCTGGATCGAGGGCACCTTCAACCGCCGCGCCCGGCTGGACGGTTACGGCCTGGGCTTCGAGACCATCGCGGCGGCCGGCGCGCACGCCTGCGTCCTGCACTGGATGCACAACGACGGCCCGGTGCGGGACGGCGACCTCCTCCTGCTGGACGCCGGGGTCGAGGCCGACTCCTTCTACACCGGCGACGTCACCCGGACGCTGCCGGTCTCCGGCCACTACACCGATGTCCAGCGCCGGGTGTACGACCTGGTCTTCGCCGCCCAGTCGGCGGGGATCGCGGCCCTGCGGCCCGGCGCCCGCTACGGGGCCTTCCACGACGCGGCGATGCGCGTGATCGCGGAAGGGCTCGACGCCTGGGGCCTGGCACCGGACGGCGGGCCGTCCCTCGCCGAGTCCGGCCGGTACCGCCGCTTCACCGTCTGCGGCTCGGGGCACATGCTGGGCCTGGACTGCCACGACTGCACCGGTGCCCGCGGCCAGGCCTACCTGGACGGCGCCCTGGAGGCCGGCCAGGTGCTGACCGTCGAGCCCGGACTGTACTTCCAGCCCGACGATCTGACCGTCCCCGAGGAACTGCGCGGGATCGGCGTCCGGATCGAGGACGACTTCCTGATCACTACCGACGGCGCGCAGTGGCTGTCCTCGGGCCTGCCGCGCCAGGCGGACGAGGTCGAGGCCTGGATGGCGTCGTTGCGGTAGCCGTGGAGCGGGTCCGCGGTCAGGGCAGCCGGGCGGCGCCGCGGTGGGCGGGCGCGATCTCCTCCAGGACGTGCGCGGGCGTGGCGAACGGCCCGGACTCGCGCGGGTGGTGGACCACCAGCTCGGTGAAGCCGAGCTCCGCGCAGCGCCCCGCGACCTCCTCGAAGGCCGCCGCCGAGCGCATGGTGGGCAGCGGCGAGAACCCGGTCAGCAGGGTGCGGCCGAGTGACTTCGGGTCGCGGCCCTCCTGCTCGCAGGCCGCGTCGAGACTCTCCAGCCGCTGGGCGAGGCCGGCCCAGGTCGAGGCCTCGGTGAGGGTGTCCTTCGGCAGCTCCGCGTCGTCGGTGACGGCCCAGGACGCGCCGTACCGCGCCACGGTGCGCATGCCGAGCGGTCCGGTCGCCGCCAGCAGGAACGGCACCCGGGGCCGCTGGACGCACCCGGGCTCCAGCCGGGCGTCGATCGCGTCGAAGTAGCGGCCGCGGAAGGTGGTCCGCGGCCGGCCCTCGGGCGCCCCGGTGAGCAGGCGGTCCAGCAGTTCCACCGATTCGCGGAACCGGCCGCCGCGCTCCTTCACCGACCAGCCCGTGTCGGGCGCGCCCTGGCCGAGCACGATGCCGTCCGCGTCGGGCGCGCCGGCGCCGTAGCCGAGGACGAACCGGCCGCCGCTGATGGTGTCCAGCGTCATGACGTCCTGCGCGAGCGGCACGGGGTGGCGGAAGTTCGCCGAGGACACCAGCGTGCCGAGGCGGATCCGGGAAGTGGCCCCGGCGGCGGCCGCCAGGGTGGGCACGGCGCCGTACCAGGCGCCGTCCGGCAGGCCGCCCCAGGTGAGGTGGTCGTAGGAGTAGGCGGCGTGGAAGCCCAGCTCCTCGGCGCGCCGCCAGAGCGGGGCCGCCTCGGGGAACGGCCGGTCGGGCAGGATGCAGACGCTGACGCGCACGGGGACTCCAGCCTGTCGGTTCGGTTCTGCCGCCGCGTGGCGGGGCGGCACCGGTCGGGCGCCGTCGCCGCCCGACCGGTCGCGGTCCGCGGGGGCGTACGGCAGGAGGAACGATCCGCGGCACCGCCGCGGTTCGACGGCGCCCGCACCCGGGGCCTCCTCGATGCTCTCGCGCCCCGGCCGGGTGCGGCGACCGGGGCGCGGCCGAACCGGCGGGGCTGACAGGAGGGCGCTACTGGGCGTTGATCGCCCGCAGGGTGTTCAGTCGGGCCGCCCGCCGGGCCGGCCAGACCGCGGAGGTGTACGCGGTCACGGCGGCCGGCAGCCCGGCGGGGGGCAGCAGCCCGACGACGGCGGAGGTGCCCAGCAGGCTCAGTACGGGGAAGCGGCGGCGGACGGCGAGCAGGACGAGGACGACGCTACCGAGGAGGAGCTGGATCTCGCCGGCCGGGCCGCGGCCGCCCAGGATCAGCTGGGTGAGGAGCATCAGCGCCGCGCCGCCGGTCGTCTCCGCGAGGGCGCGCCACAGCCCCCGGCCCGGTTCGCCGGGGGCCGTGAACGGGTTGCGGGAGAGGGGGGCCATCGGCCCATTGTCGGGGGCGGTGCCGCGGGTCCTTGTGCGACCTGGGGATGAGCTGCGGCTCTGTCGAAAGTCGGAGAGCCGGTGTTCCGCCGTCACCGGGCAATTGGTCCAGACCTATTGACGGGCCTTGCCGCCCCTCCTACGATCCGGTTCGGCACAGCCCCACATGTCCCCACCTCACCCAGAGCCGGGCGTCGCGCCCCCACGCGTCGGTCATGTCCATGACGCTCGGCGGGAAAGGGAGCACCGCATGATCCGTCGAAGGTCGCGTACGCCACGTCAGTCGGGCGAGCCCCGACCCAGCCAGGACCACGGCCGCCTCGGAGGCGACCGGACCGGGAGCGAGCCGCTCGGGGCTCCAGGCCTCCAGCGGGCGACCGCGGCACGCGCGTCGCGGGCCGGGCGGCCCGGGCACGGACAGACCGTCATGATGCGTTCCCTCGCCGGGGTGAGCGTCGCCGCCGTCATCGGGGCCGGACTCGCCCTGACCGGCTCCGTCACGGCCGGGGCGGCCACCACCAACCTGGTGGCCAACCCGGGGTTCGAGAACGGACTCTCCGACTGGACCTGCACCGGCGGCTCCGGCGCGGCCGTCGGCAGCCCGGTCCACTCCGGCACCTCCGCGCTCAAGGCGACGCCGACCGGCCTGGACAACGCCCAGTGCACCCAGACCGTCAGCGTGCAGCCCAACTCCCAGTACACGCTGAGCGCCTACGTCCAGGGCAGCTACGTCTACCTGGGCGCCACCGGCTCCGGCATCACCACGGCGCCGTCCACCTGGACGCCGAACAGCGCGACGTACGGCCAGCTCAGCGTCGGCTTCACCACCGGGGCGACCACCACCTCGGTGACCGTCTACCTGCACGGGTGGTACGGGCAGCCGGCGTTCTACGCGGACGACGTGTCGCTCGCCGGCCCCGGCGGCAGCAGCCCCACGCCGACCGCGACCCCGACGACCGCTCCGCCGACCACGACGCCGCCGACCACCGCTCCGCCGACCACGACGCCGCCGACCACCGCTCCGCCGACCACGACGCCGCCGACCACCGCTCCGCCGACCACGACGCCGCCGACCACCGATCCGCCGACCACGACGCCGCCGGGTGACACCTGCCCGACGAAGCCGAAGCCCTCGGGCAAGGTCCTCCAGGGCTACTGGGAGAACTGGGACGGTGCCGCGAACGGCGTCCACCCGGGCATGGGCTGGGTGCCCATCACGGACAGCCGGATCGCCGCGCACGGCTACAACGTCATCAACGCCGCGTTCCCGGTGATCCTCTCGGACGGCACCGTCCTGTGGCAGGACGGCATGGACGCCGGCGTCAAGGTCTCGACCCCCGCCGAGATGTGCCAGGCCAAGGCCGCCGGAGCGACGCTCCTGATGTCGATCGGCGGCGCCGCCGCGGGCATCGACCTGAGCTCCAGCACCGTCGCCGACAAGTTCGTGGCGACCGTCGTGCCGATCCTCAAGAAGTACAACTTCGACGGCATCGACATCGACATCGAGACCGGTCTGTCCGGCAGCGGCAGCATCACCACGCTGTCCGCCTCCCAGTCCAACCTGATCCGCATCATCGACGGTGTGCTGGCGCAGATGCCCGCGGGCTTCGGCCTGACGATGGCCCCCGAGACCGCCTACGTGACCGGCGGAAGCGTCACCTACGGGTCGATCTGGGGCTCCTACCTGCCGATCATCAAGAAGTACGTCGACAACGGCCGCCTCTGGTGGCTGAACATGCAGTACTACAACGGCAGCATGTACGGCTGCTCCGGCGACTCCTACCAGGCGGGCACCGTCCAGGGCTTCACCGCGCAGACCACCTGCCTGAACAACGGCCTGACCATCCAGGGCACCACCATCAAGGTGCCCTACGACAAGCAGGTGCCCGGTCTGCCGGCCCAGCCCGGCGCGGGCGGCGGCTACATGGCGCCGGGCCTGGTCAGCCAGTCGTGGAACGCCTTCAGCGGCTCGCTGAAGGGGCTCATGACGTGGTCGGTCAACTGGGACGGCTCGAAGGGCTGGAGCTTCGGCGACAACGTCAAGTCCCTCCAGGGGCGTTGATCTCCGCCGATCCTTTGCTGACAGCCCGCTGACCGCACGCGGGACGGACCCGGGAGCGCCCCCTGCTCCCGGGTCCGACCGGTCCGAGCGCTCCGACCGGCCCGAAAGGCGCTCGGCAGGGCGCTGTTAGCCTGGGCCGCATGATCATCGGGAAGAGTTTCGGCCCACGGACGTCCACCGTGCCGGAGTCGAGCCGCCCGCAGCGCGCCCTCATCCTCGCGAGCTTCGTCAGCCGGGTGGGCAACGGGCTGTTCAACACCGCCGCGGTGCTCTACTTCACGCTGGTGGTCCACCTGCCCGCCGCCCAGGTCGGCGCCGGCCTCACGGTCGCCGGTCTGGTCGGGCTGCTGGCCGGGATCCCGGCCGGGAACCTGGCCGACCGGTACGGCCCGCGCACGGTCTGGCTGACGGCCCTCGCGCTGCAGGCCGTGACGATGGCCGCCTTCGTGTTCATCCAGGACTGGGCCACCTTCACGCTCATCGCCACCCTGGACCGGCTGGCGGCAACCGCGGGCGGCGCCGCGGGCGGTGCGCTCATCGCCCGGACCGGCGGGGAACGCCCGGCCGCCTTCCGGGCGAGGCTCCGCACCTTCGTCAACCTCGGCGTGGTCCTGGGCACCCTGGGCGCGGCCTTCGCCGTCTCGGTCGACACCCGCGCGGCGTACACCGCGCTCATCCTCGCCAACGCCGCCAGCTTCGCCGGCGCCGGCCTCGTCGCCCTGGTCGGCGTCCCGAACTACCGGCCGCTGCCCCGGCCCGAGGAGCACCACCGCTGGGCCGTCCTGGCCGACCGCCCGTACGTGTCCTTCGTCGCGCTCTACGGTGCGATGGGCCTGCAGTACCAGGCCGTCTCCCTGCTGCTGCCGATCTGGCTCTCCGCCCACACCGACGCGCCGCGCTGGACGGTGGCGGCGGTCTACGCGGCCAACAGCGGGGTGTGCGTCCTGCTCCAGAGCAGGATCGGCTCCCGGGTGGAGACGCCGCGCCAGGGCGGCCGGGCGTTCCGGCTGGCGGGGCTGCTCTTCCTGGTCAGCTGCCCCTTGATGGCCCTGACCGCGGACGTTCCGGTCTGGGTCGCGCCGGCGCTCGCCCTCCTCGCCGTCGCGGTGCACAGCCTCGGCGAGGTGTGGGAGTCCTCGGGCGGCTTCGCGCTCGGCTTCGGCCTGGCCCCCGACCACGCCCAGGGGCAGTACCAGGGCTTCCTCGGCATCGGCTTCGCCGCCGGGCAGGCGCTGGCTCCGCTGGTCCTGACGACCGCGGTCCTCGGCCTCGGGCACGCGGGCTGGCTGCTGCTCGGCGTGTTTTTCGCGGCCCTGGGCGCGGCAGGCCCGCCGGTGGCCGCCTGGGGCGAACGCACCCGCCGCCCGGCCCCGGCTCCCGACCCGGCCCACGCGAGGCGGGACCGGCCCGAGGAGGCCCCGCTCCCGGACTCCGCCTGACGCCCTGGCGAGACCGTGCCGCAGACCGGGAGTGCGTGCCCCGGCGGGCATCTCGTGGCCCTCGGACGCACCCGGGAGAACGAGGCCGCGATCGCCGACCATCGCCGGCAGTCATCGCGCCATCGGTCGGCGGTGTCGGCGAAAAACAAGCAGGCATGATTGCTTTTTCTCCGTGCCGGTGCCACGCTGCTGCCCGACGGCAAGCGTGGCGAGTGCGGGGCCACCGGTAGGGGAGGCGCACCTGTGGGGTCGCGTTCGGTACTGCGGATCGGCAATGCCTCGGGCTTCTACGGGGACCGCTTCTCGGCGGTGCGCGAGATGCTCACGGGCGGGCCGCTGGACGTCCTGACCGGGGACTACCTGGCCGAGCTCACCATGCTCATCCTGGCCCGGGACCGGCTGAAGGACCCCTCGCTCGGCTACGCGAGGACGTTCCTGCGGCAATTGGAGGAGTGCCTCGGCCTGGCGCTGGAGCGCGGGGTGCGGATCGTGGTCAACGCCGGTGGCCTCAATCCGGCTCGACTCGCGGACGCGGTCCGCGAACTGGCGCGGCGCCAGGGGCTCGATCCCGCCGTCGCCCATGTGGAGGGTGACGACCTGCTGCCCCGGCGGGCCGAACTCGGCTTCCCCGAAGGACTGCTGGCCGCCAATGCCTATCTGGGCGCCTTCGGGATCGCCGAGTGCCTGACCGCCGGGGCCGACCTGGTGGTCACCGGCCGGGTCACCGACGCGGCGCTGGTCGTCGGCCCGGCGATCGCCCGGTTCGGCTGGGGGCCGGGGGACTTGGACGAGCTGGCCGGCGCCGTGGTGGCCGGGCACGTGCTGGAGTGCGGGGCGCAGGCGACCGGCGGCAACTACGCGTTCTTCCGCGAGCACGACGTCACCCGGCCCGGCTTCCCGATCGCCGAGCTGGCGGCGGACGGCTCCAGCGTCATCACCAAGCATCCGGGCACCGGCGGCGCCGTCACCACCGGTACCGTCACCGCCCAACTCCTCTACGAGACGGGCGACGCGCGCTACCTGGGACCGGACGTCACGGCCCGGCTGGACACCGTGCGGCTCGCCGAGGAGGGGCCGGACCGGGTCCGGATCCACGGCGTGCGGGGCGAGGCGCCGCCGCCGACCCTGAAGGTCGGGCTGAACCGGCTCGGCGGCCACCGCAACGAGGTGGTGTTCGTCCTGACCGGCCTGGACATCGAGGCCAAGGCCGCCCTGGTCCAACGGCAGTTGGCCGAGGCCCTGCCGCCGGACGCCCGCCCCGCCGAACTCCGGTGGACGCTCGCCCGCACCGACCACCCCGACGCCGCCACCGAGGAGAGCGCCTCGGCGCTGCTGCGGCTCACCGCCCGGGACCGCGATCCGGCCAAGGTCGGGCGCGAACTCAGCAAGGCAGCCGTGGAGTTGGGGCTGGCCGGCTACCCCGGCTTCCATCTCACCGCGCCGCCCGGGGCGGGATCGCCGTACGGGGTCTTCACCGCCGCGTACGTCGACGCCAAGGCGGTGGAGCACACCGCGGTCCTGCCGGACGGGCGGCGGGTCGCCGTACCGCCCGCGCCGGTCACCGCCCCGGCGGAGCCGTCGACCCGGCCGTCGGAGCCGGGCCCGGACCTGCCGGCGCCGCTGCCGCCCGGCCCGACCGTGCGGGCACCGCTCGGCCGGGTGGCCGGCGCCCGCAGCGGCGACAAGGGCGGTGACGCCAACCTCGGGGTCTGGGCCCGCGGCGCGGACGGCTGGCGCTGGCTCGCGCACACCCTCACCGTCGATCTGCTGCGCGAACTCCTGCCGGAGACGGCCGGGTTGCCGATCAGCCGACAGCTCCTCCCGCATCTTCGCGCGGTCAACTTCACCATCACCGGCCTGCTCGGCGAGGGCGTCGCCGCCCAGCACCGCTTCGACCCGCAGGCCAAGGCGCTGGGGGAGTGGCTGCGCTCCCGCCACCTCGACATCCCGGAGGCGCTGCTGTGACCGTCCTGCCCACCCGCCTCGACCCGGCCGGCGCCGACTACGCCGAGCACCGGGCCGCGATGCTCGCCAAGCTCACCGAACTGGACGCCGAACACGCCAAGGCACTGGCCGGCGGCGGCCCCAAGTACGTCGAACGCCACCGCGGCCGGGGCAAGTTGCTGCCGCGCGAGCGGATCGAGCTGCTGATCGACCAGGACTCGCCGTTCCTGGAGCTCTCCCCGCTCGCCGCCTGGGGCAGCGACTACCCGGTCGGCGCGGCGCTCGTCACCGGGATCGGCGTGATCGAGGGCGTCGAGTGCCTCGTCACGGCCAACGACCCCACCGTGCGCGGCGGGGCCAGCAACCCCTGGACGTTGCGCAAGGCCCTGCGCGCCAACGAGATCGCGCTGCGGAACCGGCTCCCGGTGGTCAACCTGGTCGAGTCCGGCGGCGCCGACCTGCCCAGCCAGAAGGAGATCTTCATCCCCGGGGGCGCGCTCTTCCGCGACCTCACCCGGCTCTCCGCGGCGGGCATCCCCACCGTGGCCGTGGTGTTCGGCAACTCCACGGCCGGCGGCGCCTACGTGCCGGGGATGTCCGACCACACCGTGATGGTGAAGGAGCGGGCCAAGGTCTTCCTGGGCGGCCCGCCCCTGGTCAGGATGGCCACCGGCGAGGAGTCCGACGACGAGTCGCTCGGCGGCGCCGAGATGCACGCCCGCACCTCCGGCCTGGCCGACCACTTCGCGGTGGACGAACCGGACGCGCTGCGGCTGGCGCGGCGGATCGTCGCCCGGCTGAACCACCGCCGGCACGGCCCCGGCGCCGACCCGCTCGCCGAGCCGCCGAAGTACGCCGAGGAGGAACTGCTCGGCATCGTTCCGGGCGACCTCAAGATCCCGTTCGACCCGCGCGAGGTGATCGCCCGGATCGTCGACGGATCGGACTTCGACGAGTTCAAGCCGCTCTACGGCACCAGTCTCGCCACCGGCTGGGCCAGGCTGCACGGCTACCCGGTCGGCATCCTCGCGAACGCCCAGGGCGTGCTGTTCAGCCCGGAGTCGCAGAAGGCCGCCCAGTTCATCCAGTTGGCCAACCAGCGCGACATCCCGCTGGTGTTCCTGCACAACACCACCGGCTACATGGTCGGCAAGGACTACGAGCAGGGCGGCATCATCAAGCACGGCGCGATGATGATCAACGCCGTCGCCAACTCCACGGTGCCGCACCTGTCGGTGCTGATGGGCGCCTCCTACGGGGCCGGTCACTACGGCATGTGCGGGCGGGCCTACGAGCCGCGGTTCCTGTTCGCCTGGCCGAGCGCCAAGTCGGCCGTGATGGGACCGCAGCAGCTCGCCGGGGTGCTGTCGATCGTGGCCCGGCAGTCCGCGGCGGCCAAGGGGCAGCCCTACGACGAGGACGCGGACGCCGCGATCCGGGCGATGGTCGAGCAGCAGATCGAGGCGGAGTCGCTGCCCGCCTTCCTCTCCGGCCGGCTCTACGACGACGGGGTGATCGATCCCCGCGACACCCGGACCGTGCTCGGCCTGTGCCTCTCCGCGATCCACAACGCGCCCGTCGAGGGCGCGCGCGGCTACGGCGTCTTCCGCATGTGATCCGACTCTGAGAGGGACCGACGTGATCGCCAACCTGCTGGTCGCCAACCGGGGCGAGATCGCCCGCCGGGTGTTCCGCACCTGCCGGAGCCTCGGCATCGCCACCACCGCCGTCTACGCCGACCCGGACGCCGACGCCCCGCACACCCGGGAGGCCGACGCCGCCGTCCGGCTCCCCGGCGCGGCACCCGCCGACACGTATCTGCGCGGCGACCTGATCGTCAAGGCCGCGCTGGCCGCCGGGGCCGACGCCGTCCACCCCGGCTACGGATTCCTCTCCGAGAACGAGGAGTTCGCGCAGGCGGTGCTCGACGCGGGCCTGACCTGGATCGGCCCGCCCCCGGCCGCGATCGCCGCGATGGGCTCCAAGACCGCCGCGAAGCGCCTGATGGCCGCCGCCGGCGTGCCCGTCCTGGAGGCCCTCACCGACCCCGTCGAGGCCGACCTGCCGCTGCTGGTGAAGGCGGCCGCGGGCGGCGGCGGGCGCGGCATGCGGGTGGTCCACCGGCTGGACGAACTCGCGCCCCGGCTGGCCGAGGCCCGCGCCGAGGCGGCCAGGAGCTTCGGCTCGGACGAGGTGTTCTGCGAGCGCTACCTGCCCACCGGGCGGCACGTCGAGGTCCAGCTGCTCGCCGACACGCACGGCACGGTGTGGGCGGTCGGCGAACGCGACTGCTCGCTGCAGCGCCGCCACCAGAAGGTCATCGAGGAGGCCCCGGCCCCTGGCCTCGACGAGGAGGTGCGCACCGCGCTGCACGCGGCCGCCGTCGCCGCCGCCCGGGCGATCGGCTACTCCGGCGCCGGAACGGCGGAGTTCCTGCTCGCCCCCGACGGCCGGTTCCACTTCCTGGAGATGAACACCCGCCTCCAGGTCGAGCACCCCGTCACCGAGTGCGTCACCGGGCTCGACCTGGTCGCGCTCCAACTGCGGGTCGCCGAGGGCGAACCGCTGCCCGCCCCGGCACCGCCCGCCCCGCGCGGCCACGCCATCGAGGCCCGCCTCTACGCCGAGGACCCGGCGCGCGACTGGCAGCCGCAGACCGGTACCCTGCACCGTCTCGAACTCCCCGGCACTACCGTCGAGTTCGCTACTGCCGACGGTGACACCGGGCTGCGCCTGGACTCCGGGGTGGCGGCCGGCAGCGTGATCGGCGCGCACTACGACCCGATGCTCGCCAAGGTCGTCGCCTGGGCGCCGACCAGGGCCGCCGCCGCCCGCCGGCTCGCCGACGCGCTCACCCGGGCCCGGATCCACGGGCCGGTCACCAACCGGGACCTGCTCGTCGCGGCGCTGCGCCACCCCGCCTTCCTGGCCGGCCGGGTGCACACCGCCTTCCTGGCCGAGCACGCCGCCGGTCTCGCCCCCGCCCCCGGCGGGGACGCGGCGGCGGCCCTCGCCGCCGCGCTGGCCGACGCCGCCGAACGCCGCGTCGGCTCGGCGCTGCCCTCCGGCTGGCGCAACCTGCCCTCGCAGCCGCAGAGCAAGCGGTACGCCGCCGCCGACGCCACCGTGTACGAGGTCCGCTACCGGTTCGGCCGGGCCGGGCTGGTCGCCGAGGGCCACCCGGGCACCACACTCGTCTCGGCGACGCCCACCCGGGTGGTCCTGGAGACCGACGGCGTCCGCAGCGGCTACGACATCGCGCGCCACGGCGACCGGGTCCACCTGGACACCCCGGCCGGCGCCACCGTGCTGACCGCGCTGGAGCGCTTCCCCGACCCGGCCGCGCAGGTCGATCCGGGGGCCCTGCTCG
Organism: Kitasatospora sp. NPDC001603; assembly: GCF_040298365.1. Lineage (NCBI taxonomy): Bacteria > Bacillati > Actinomycetota > Actinomycetes > Kitasatosporales > Streptomycetaceae > Kitasatospora > Kitasatospora sp. NPDC001603. Next base: position 55,508 of record NZ_JBEPAA010000034.1, on the reverse strand, counting down.
CCCCGATGCCCGGCACCGTGGCGCGCACCGCCGTCGCGGTCGGCGACACCGTCACCGCGGGCCAGCCGCTGCTCTGGCTGGAGGCGATGAAGATGGAGCACCGGGTCACCGCCCCCGCCGACGGCGTGCTCACCGAACTCCGGGCCGTCCCCGGCCAGCAGGTCGAACTCGGCACCCTGCTCGCCGTCGTGCAGCCGGCGCCCTGAGGGAGCCTCCCGAGCCCGACTCCCCGAGAAGGCACCCGAGACCCCCTGGGAGAGCACCGACTCCCACCCGATTCCCGTGCCAGCCCCGATCCGCCCGGAAGGACGACCGCATGTCCGCACCGCGCACCACCACCCCCGGCAGCCCGCTGATCGAGAGCCCCGAACGCCAGGCCCTGCGCCGCGCCGTGGCCGACCTCGGCAGCCGCTACGGCTCCGCGTACTACCTGGGCAAGGCCCGGGCCGGCCTGCCCGCCGACGAGCTCTGGGCCGAGGCCGGCAAGGCCGGCTACCTCGGGGTCAACCTGCCCGCCGAGTACGGCGGCGGAGGCGGCGGCATCGCCGACCTCTCCATCGTCCTGGAGGAACTCGGCACCGCCGGCTGCCCGTTGCTGATGCTGATCGTCTCCCCGGCGATCTGCGGCACGGTGATCGCCCGCTACGGCACCGAGCAGCAGAAGCGGCAGTGGCTGCCCGGCCTCGCCGACGGCACCCGGCGGATGGCCTTCGGCATCACCGAGCCGGACGCCGGCTCCAACTCCCACCGGATCTCCACCGTCGCCCGCCGCGACGGTGCGGACTGGCTGCTCACCGGCCGCAAGGTGTTCGTCTCCGGCATCGACCACAGCGACGCCGTGCTGTTCGTCGCCCGCACCGAGGACGCCCGGACCGGCAAGCTCAGGCCCGCGCTCTTCGTCGTCCCGCGCGAGACGGCCGGGTTCGAGTACCGCCCGATACCGATGGAACTCGTCTCCCCGGAGAAGCAGTTCCAGGTCTTCCTGGACGACGTCCGGCTGCCCGCCGACGCCCTGGTCGGCGACGAGAGCGCCGGGCTGCTGCAACTCTTCGCCGGCCTCAACCCCGAGCGGATCATGACCGCCGCCTTCTCGCTCGGCCTGGCCCGCCAGGCCCTCGGCCGGGCCGTCGAGTACGCCAGGACCCGGACGGTCTGGTCGACCCCGATCGGCGCCCACCAGGGCCTGGCCCACCCGCTCGCCCAGTGCGCGGTGGAGATCGAACTCGCCCGGCTGATGACGCAGAAGGCCGCGCTGCTCTACGACGGGGGCGACGACCTCGCGGCGGGCGAGGCCGCCAACATGGCCAAGTACGCGGCCGGCGAGGCCGCCGCCCGCACCGTCGACCAGGCCGTCCAGACCCTGGGCGGCAACGGCTTGACCCAGGAGTACGGGCTCGGCGCGCTGCTCGCCGCCACCCGGGTCGGCCGGGTCGCCCCGGTCAGCCGGGAGATGGTGCTCAACTTCGTGGCCCAGCACACCCTCGGGCTGCCCAAGTCGTACTGACCCGGGGCCCGGGCGGGCGCCCGGCTGGAGCGCTCCGCCGCCGAACTCCCGCGCGACGCCGGCGGCGCGGGCCACCGTCTGTGCGAGGCGGTGGCCCGCCGCCGCCCGGCGCCCGGCGGGCCGGCCCGGCGGGCCGCCCGGCGACGTGTGCCCTGGTCGGGAGCGGGCGAGCGGAGCGGACCGGGTGCGCCGGGCACGGCGACCGGCCGGCACGGGACCCCGCCGCCCTTCGTCACAATGGAGCAACGCTCCGCCACTGTCCGTATGCTCCTGTGCGCGCGCTCGGCCGACCGGCGGGCCGGACCACTCGCCGATCCCCCCGACCGGGCGTCAACTACCCCTTTGGAGGCACGCCTTGGTGTTCCACAGCGAGTTCCCGGACGTCGGCATCGTCGATCTGCCGATCCACGAGGCGGTGCTCGGCTCCGCCGCCCGCTACGGCGACCGGCCGGCCCTGATCGACGGGATCACGGGGGAGTCGGTCAGCCACGCGCGGCTCACCACGGCCGTCCGCCGGGCGGCCGCCGGGCTGGCCGAGGCCGGCGTGCGCCGGGGCGACGTGGTGGCACTGTTCAGTCCCAACACGATCGCGTACCCGATGGCCTTCTACGGCGCCACCCGGGCCGGGGCCACCGTCACCACGGTGTCCTCCCTCGCCACCCCGGGCGAGCTGGCCGGCCAGCTGGCCGACAGCGGCGCGCGCTGGCTGATCACCGTCTCGCCGTTCCTGGACACCGCCCGGCAGGCCGCCGGGAAGCTCGCCGCCGAGGGCCGGGCGCTCGCCGAGATCATCGTGCTGGACGGCGCCGAGGGCCACCGCTCGCTGGCCGACCTGCTCGCCTCCGGCGGCCCCGACCCCGAGCCGGCGATCGACCCCGGCAGCGACCTCGCCGTCCTCCCCTATTCCAGCGGCACCACCGGCCTGCCCAAGGGCGTGATGCTCACCCACCGCTCGATCGCCACCAACCTCGCCCAGACGGACGCCCTGTACCGGCCGCGGGAGGGGGAGCGGATCCTCGCCGTCCTCCCCTTCTTCCACATCTACGGCCTGGCCGCCCTGCTCAACCAGCCGCTGCGGTGCGGCGCCACCGTCGTCGTCCTGCCGCGCTTCGAGCTGGAGCAGTTCTGCCGCACCATCGAGGAGCAGCGCGTCCAGGCCCTGATCGTGGCACCGCCGATCGCGCTCGCCCTGGCCAGGCACCCGGTGGTCGACCGCTTCGACCTCTCCTCGGTGGAGTACCTGCTCTGCGCGGCCGCCCCGCTGGACCCGGACCTGGCCGCCGCCTGCGCCCGGCGGCTCGGCCTGCCGCACATCCTCCAGGGCTACGGCATGACCGAGCTGTCCCCGGTCTCGCACGTCGTCTCCCCGACCGAGACCGACCCCCCGCCGGGCTCGGTTGGCCGGATGGTGCCCTCGACCGAGCTGCGGGTGGTCGCCCTGGACGGCAGCGGAGCCGACCGCGGCCCCGGCGAGCCGGGCGAGCTGCTGCTCCGCGGCCCGCAGGTGATGAAGGGGTACTTCGGCCGGCCCTCCGACACCGCCGCCACCATCGACGCCGACGGCTGGCTGCACACCGGCGACGTCGGCCACGTCGACGGGCGCGGCTACCTGTACGTCGTCGACCGGGTCAAGGAACTGATCAAGTACAAGGGGTACCAGGTCGCCCCCGCCGAGCTGGAGGCCCTGCTGCTCAGCCACCCGCAGATCGCCGACGCCGCGGTGATCGGCGTCGTGGACGCGGACGGCACCGAGTACCCCAAGGCCTTCGTGGTCCGCGCCCCGGGCAGCGCGCTCACCGAGCAGGACGTCACCTCCTTCGTGGCGGCCGAGGTCGCCCCCTACAAGAAGGTGCGGGCGGTGGAGTTCCTGGACGCCGTCCCCAAGTCGGCCGCCGGCAAGATCCTGCGCCGGGAGCTGCGGGCCCGCGAGGCCGCCCGCTGAGGCGGGCGGCGGATCTGCGAGGATCGACCCCGCCCGGACCCCCAGGACAGGACCAGTCGCCGCCGATGACCGCCCACCCCGCTGCCGCCCGTACCCCCCAGCAGGACCGCAGCCGCGCCACCCGGCAGCGGCTGCTGGCGGCGGCCGTCGACTGTCTGGCCGAGGTCGGCTGGAACGGCGCCACCGTCTCCGTGGTCGCCGAACGGGCCGGAGTCTCCCGCGGCGCCGCCCAGCACCACTTCCCGACCCGCGAGGACCTCTTCACCGCGGCCGTCGAGCACGTCACCGCCGAGCGGCTGGCAGCCGTCCGCGCCCACGCGGACGGGCTGCCGGCCGCCGGACCGGACCGCACCGTGGCCGTGGTCGACATGATCGTGCGCCTCTACACCGGTCCGCTGTTCCGCGCGGCCCTGCACCTGTGGGTCGCCGCCGCCACCGACGAACCGCTGCGTGCGCGGATCGTCGCACTTGAGGGCAGGGTCGGCCGCGAGGCCCACCGGGCCGCCGTCGAGTTCCTGGACGCCGACGAAAGCCGCCCCGGAGTGCGCGAGACGGTGCAGGCGACCCTCGACATGGCACGCGGTCTCGGACTGGCCGACCTGCTCTCCGACGACAGCGCCAGACGATCCGGAGTGATCCGGCAGTGGGCGGGCCTTCTGGAGGGTACGCTGCGGCCGGTACGCCCATGACGCCCGTACGACAGGTCCGTCCGAGGAACCTCTGACCAAGGGGTCGCCGGGCGGCCGATGTCCGTGCAGTCTGGAGAAGAACCCCGGCCGGCACGGACCACGAGGCCCCGCCCGGCCGGACACGAGCCGAACGCGGGGTGCTGGCTGATCATGCACGGACACGAATGGGACGAGACCGACGCCGCCGGCCCCGCACCGGGCGGAGCCTCCGTACGCCTGGACGGCCATCGCCTCGTCCCGCTCGCCACCGCGCTGCTCCAGGAGGACGGCCTCATCCTCCACTGGAGCGAGGACGCCGAGGCGCTGCTCGGCTTCTCCTCGGAGGAGGCCGTCGGCAGCTACGCCGCCCAGCTGCTCACCGCCCGCACCGACCGCCCCGAGGTGCTCGCCCTGTTCGAGCGCATCATGAGCGGCAAGGGCTGGTCCGGCGTCTTCCCGGTCCGCCACCGCGACGGCCACGTGGTCGAGCTGGAGTTCCGCACCTACCCGATAGCCGGCCCCGGCGGCACCCTGCTGCTGCTCGCCACCGCCTCGGACACCCAGGCCCTGCACCGGGTCGAGGCCGACCTCGCCGTCCTCGACGGGATCTTCGGCCAGTCCCCGATAGGCATGGCCGTCTACGACACCGACCTGCGCTACGTCCGGCTCAACCTGGCGCTGGCCCGGATGAACGGCGTCCCCGTCGAGGACCACCTCGGACGCCGGATCAGCGGCGTCCTGCCCGGCATCAACAGCGCCGAGATCGAACAGACCATGAGACAGGTGCTCACCACCGGCCGTCCCGTGGTCGACGCCCGCTCGCACGGCCGCGTCCCCGGCGACCCGCGCCGCGACCGGGCCTGGTCCGCCTCCTACTTCCGGCTGGAGGACTCCACCGGCCGGGTCTTCGGCGTCTGTTCGTCCATCATCGACGTCACCGAGCGGTTCCAGGCCGAGGCCCGCGCCGCCCGCGCGCAGGAACGCCTCACCACCATCGCCGAGGCCACCGCCCGGATCGGCACCACGCTCGACCTCCAGCGCACCGCGGAGGAGCTGATCGAGGCCGTCGTCCCCCGGTTCGCCGACTTCGCCACCGTCGACCTGCTGGAGCCGGTGCTGCGCGGCGCCGAGCCCGCCGCGATCCCCGAGGACCGCTCCGTCCAGCTGCGCGCCGTGGCCGTCGGCGAGTCCTACGAGTCCGGCCTGGCCCACGCCGTCGACACCGTCGGCGACGTCTCCGAGTACGCTCCCGACCGCAGCTACACCCAGTGCCTGCGCAGCGGCCGCCCGCTGCTGCGGGCCCAGGTGGACGAGGACGTGCTGCGCGGCCTGGTCGCCACCGAGGAGCGGGTCGCACCGGGCATCGGCGCCGGCATCCACTCGTACCTGATGGTGCCGCTGACCGCCCGGGGCATGGTGCTCGGCGGCTCCGAGTTCATCCGGATGCGCAACCCCGAGCCGTTCACCGACGCCGATGTCGCGCTCGCCGAGGAACTGGTCGCCCGCACCGCGATCGCGATCGACAACGCCCGGCTCTACCGGCGCGAGCGCGAGACCGCGCTGACCCTCCAGCGCAGCCTGCTGCCGCAGGAGATCCACCGCACGCTCGGCCTGGAGATCGCCTACCGGTACCTGCCCAGCAGCATGACCAGCGAGGTCGGCGGCGACTGGTTCGACGTCGTCCCGCTCTCCTGCGGCCGGGTCGCGCTGGTGGTCGGCGACGTGATGGGCCACGGCATCCGGGCCGCCGCCACGATGGGCCAGCTGCGCACCGTCGCCCGGACCCTGGCCACCCTGGACATGCCGCCCGAGCAGGTGCTGACCCGGCTGGACGAGACCGCCTCGGGGATCGGCGAGGGCCAGTTCGCCACCTGCATCTGCGCCGTCTACGACCCGCTGGAGCGGACGGTGCAGGTGGCCTCGGCGGGCCATCTGCCCCCGGTCTCGGTCGCGCCGGACGGTACCGCCCGCCGGATCGACGTGCCGCCCGGCGCCCCGCTCGGGGTCGGCGGCGTGGCCTTCGAGTCGATCGGCTTCACCCTCCCCGAGGGCGGCCTGCTGGCCCTCTACACCGACGGCCTGGTCGAGCGGCGCGGCCAGGACCTCGACGACGGCATCGACCTGCTCGCCCGCACGCTCTCCGGCCCCGGCCGCACCCTGGAGGAGAACTGCGACGCCGTCCTCGGCGCGTTGGTCACCGACGGCACCGACGACGACATCGCGATGATCATGGCCCGGGTGCTGCCGCTGCCCTCGGACCGGATCGCCACCCTCTCGCTCACCGGCGGCGGCCGGCTGCCTGGCACGGCCCGCCGCTTCACCCGCGCGACGCTGGACGGCTGGGGCCTGTCCGCGCTCTCCGACTACGCCGAGCTGCTGGTCAGCGAGCTGGTCACGAACGCTCTGCTGTACTCCGACACGCCGCGCCGGCTCCGGCTCTTCCGCGACCGGGTGCTCACCCTGGAGGTCGCCGACTCCGGCGGCCAGACGCCGCAGCTGCGCCCGTTCGCCGAGCAGGACGAGGGCGGCCGAGGGATGTTCCTGGTCAACGAGCTGGCCCAGCGCTGGGGCAGCCGCCTGACCAGGGACGGCAAGGTGGTCTGGGCGGAGCTGGAGCTGCCGTTCGGCACCGGTTGAGCGCACCGACGCGCGGGACCTCGCACCCCGGGGAGGGGCGCGAGGTCCCGCGCGCGGCCCGGGGCGGGCCCGGGGTCAGAGCGCCGCCTTCTCGCGGTCGGGCTGCCGCGCCGCCGCCTCTGCCCGGTCCCGGTCGGCGGCCTTCGGCAGGCCCCGCAGCAGGCGCCAGGCGAGCGCCGAGGCGGCCAGCAGCAGCCCGCCGGCCAGCATCGCGGCGATGTTCATGCCGTGCACGAAGGAGTCGCGGGCGCTGTCCAGCAGCGGACCGGCCAGCGTCTGCGGCAGACCGTGCGCCACCTCGACCGCGCCGCCGAGCGACTCGCCGGCCTGGGTGGCGGCGGCCTGGCCAGCCCCGGCCGGCACGGTCAGCCCGCTCGCGTAGAGCGAGCCGACCACCGAGCCCACCAGGGCGATGCCGAGCGCCGTCCCCAGCTCGTAGGCCGTCTCGGAGACCGCCGAGGCGGCGCCGGACTTGTCGGCCGGCGCGGCGCCCAGCACCAGGTCGGCGCCGAGCGTGTAGACCACGCCCTCGGCGGTGCCGACGATCAGGAAGGCCGCGGCGAGCACCAGGTAGGTGGAGTCCTGCTGCACCCAGCCGAGCAGGCCGATGCCGGTGCCCATGGCCAGCAGGCCCAGCGTCAGGGTGGCCCGGGCTCCCGCCCGCCGCGCCAGCCGAGCGGTCAGCAGACCGCCGACCACGGCTCCGGCGAAGGCCGGCAGCTCGGCCAGACCGGCCTTGAGCGGCTCGTAGCCGCGCACCAGCTGCAGGTACTGCGAGGTCACGAAGACCACGCCGGAGAGCCCGACCAGCGCGGTGAGCGAGGCCAGCACCGCCGCGGTGAAGCGCCGGTCCGAGAAGAGCCGGACGTCCAGCAGCGGGGTGGTCAGGCGCAGCTGGCGGCGGACGAAGACGGTCAGTGCGGCGGCGCCCAGCACGGCCGCGACCGGGACGTCCCAGCGCGCCACGCCGTGGGCGGCGGCCTCCTTGATCGCGTAGACCGCGGCGATCACCCCGGTCAGCGAGAGCACCACGGACAGCACGTCCCAGCGGCCCGGCTTCGGGTCCTTGGACTCCGGCAGCAGCCAGGCCCCGAAGACCAGCAGCAGCACCAGGACGGGGATGTTCAGCAGGAACACCGAGCCCCACCAGAAGTGCTCCAGCAGCACCCCGCCGACCACCGGTCCGAGCGCGGCGCCGGCGGTGGCGGCAGCGCCCCAGATGCCGATCGCGGTGGCCCGCTCGCGGTCGTCCGGGAAGAGGCTGCGGATCAGCGACAGGGTGGACGGCATGATGGTCGCCCCGGCCACGCCGAGCAGCGCGCGGGCCAGGATCAGCCAGCCGGCGCTGGGCGCGTAGGCGGCCAGCAGCGAGGCGGCGCCGAACGCGGTGGAGCCGGCCAGCAGGAGCTTCTTGCGGCCGATCCGGTCGCTCAGCGAACCCATGCTGACCAGCAGGCCGGCCAGCACGAAGGAGTAGGCGTCGCCGATCCAGAGCAGCTGCGTGCCGCTGGGGCGCAGCGTCTCGCTGATCGACGGTATCGCGAGGGACAGGACGGTCGCGTCGACGGCGACCAGGGTCACGGCCAGGACGAGGACGGCGAGGCCGATCCAGCGCTGGCGGGGGCGGGTGAGGACGGTGCTGCTCATGGGTATCGGTTTCCGGCCGCTGGTGCGGGCCTGTGGTCCGAGGTGCTGTGGGTGGGGTGGAGGGCTCAGTGCGGCCTCGGCGGCCGCAGCGCGCCGCCGAGGAAGAGCTCGGCGAGCGAGAAGGCGCCGTCCCGGGGGGCGAGCCGGCCGTCCTGGACGGCCCAGCCGACGCCGGCCACCAGGTCGAAGAAGGCCTCGCTGAGCCAGCCGGCGGAGAGCTCGACGCGGAACACGCCCTGCTGCTGGCCGCGCAGGAAGAGCGCCTGCAGCCGGCTGATCTGGGCGTCCCAGAGCTCGTTGATGTCCTCGTCGTCGTACAACTGGTTCTCGCCGGCCAGGAAGGCGCAGAGCGCGGCGTCCGGCACGATCCGGTCGACCAGGCGGCGCAGCGCGGCGTGCGCGTCGCCGTCCTCGACGGCGGCCGCGTCCAGGGCGGCGCCGAAGGTGCGCAGGCCGAGCAGGCCGACCTCGCGGATCAGCGCCTCGCGGCCGGGGAAGAGCCGGTGCAGCGTGGCGCGGCTGATGCCCGCGGCCCGGGCGATCTCGTCCAGGTGGGCGGTCGGGCGGCGGGAGAGCACGCCCACAGCGGCTTCGAGGACGGAGTCGCGGTCGGTGGCCATGGGGCGAGTCTACGCCAAATGAGACGTCCGTGTCTCAATCTTTTCTTGGATGCCTCAGTCGAGGCCCCAGTGTCGTGGCGGGGTCCGGTGGGCCGGTGGGCCGGTGGGCCGGTGGGCCGCAGGGCTGGTGGACCGGTGGGGCTGGTGGGGCACGGAACCAGTGGGGCCGGGCCCGGTGGGCGTCCGGGCATGCAAAACCGGGGACGGCGGTGGCCGTCCCCGGTCGCGGGTCTGGTGCCGGCGATCGCTGCCGGTCAGCTCTGGTTGTAGAAGCCGGTCTCGTCCAGCGGTCGGTCGATGACCATCACCTCGACGTCCGCCGGCGTGAGCAGGAAGACCCGGCGGGCGATCCGCTCGATCCCGCCGCAGGTGCCGAAGATCAGCCCGGAGGCGAAGTCGACCATGCGCTTGGCCTCGGCCTCGTCCATCTCGGTGAGGTCCATGACCACCGGGATGCTCGCCCGGATGTGCTCGCCGACCGTTCGCGCGGCCTCGAAGCCCGTCGGCCGCAGGGAGACGATCTTCGTGGGAGCCGGGGAGGACGGTACCGTCTCCTGCTCGATCCACTCGTCGTCGTACACCGCGGCCGGGTAGTTCCCGGAGGGCATCAGCCACCCGTTGTGGTGCTCGTCGCGAAGTGCTCCCATGCCGCGCCTCCCTGCCTCGTTCCGTACAGGTCCCCCGGTGCGCGTGTCCTTTTGACACGTCATCCACTCGTCGGAACTGTCCGAGTATCGCACTGATCACCGGTCCCGTGCCCGCTCGCGACCCCCGTACGAGTCGTGCCGCGCCGGAAACCCGGGCGAACCCGGGCAACAGTTGCGACGCAGCGGAACGGCGGACGGTTGCGCGCGTAGACCATATCGGTCGTGGTCACCGCCGAATTGACCTTCTGTCAACGATGTGGGAACGATTTCACTCGCCGGTGACGCCGTCGACCAATTCGCGCAGCAGATCCGCGTGACCGTTGTGCCGGGCGTACTCCTCGATCATGTGGACCAGGATCCAGCGGAGCGTCACCTCCCGTCCCCGGCGCGGTCGCTTGCCGACCGTCTCCGGCGGCAGGCCCTCGCAGGCGGCCCGGGCGGCCGTGATCTGCCCCTGCCAGGTGGCGAAGTCCTCCGCGGCGTCGGCGGAGTCGACGAAGTCGAAGTCGCCGTCCGGGTGCTGCTCGGTCCAGTAGAGACCCGCGGTGCCGGGCTCCTCGCCGAGCAGGATGATCCGGAACCAGTAGCGCTCGACCTCCGCCATGTGCCGGACCAGGCCGAGCAGCGAGAGCGAGGACGGCGGGACGGCGCGCAGCCGCAGTTGGTCGGCGCCCAGCCCCTCGCACTTGCGGGCGAGGGTGGCGCGGTGGAACTCCAGCCACGCGGTGAGCATCGCCGTCTCGTCCGCCGCGAACGGGGGCTCGGGCCGGTCGACGGCGGGGATCGGGTCGTTGGTCATGGCGGCCATCCTGGCGTACCCGGTGGGGCCGGGGCGACCGAATAGTCGGCGGGCGCGCCGGGCGCGCCGGGCGGTCCGGACCGTCGGCCGGGCGGTCCGGCTCAGGCCTGCGGGACGCGGCGGCGGGCGGCGGCCCGCCACACCGACACCAGGCCGCCGACGGCCAGGACGGCGATCGCGCCGGCCGACAGGAGGAAGGCGGCCGAACCCGGCTCCCCGGCGCTGGCCGCGGCCGTGACGTACACCGCCGTGGTCGGTACCACGCCGATCGCGGTGGCGGTCAGGAACGGCAGGAACCGCACGCCGGAGAACGCGGCGCCGTAGTTGCCGGCCTGGAACGGGAGCCCGGGCAGCAGACGCAGCAGCAGCACGCTGCGGAACCCCTGCTCAGTGAACCGCCGGTCCAGCGCGGTCAGCAGGCGCCCGCGCAGATAGGGGCGGAGGGCGTCGCGGCCGAGCAGCCGGCCCAGGGCGAAGGCCGCCGCCGCGCCCAGGGTGGTGCCGAGCACGGCCAGCAGGATGCCCTGCTGGATGCCGAGCAGCAGTCCCGCCGCCGCGTTGAGCGCCGGGCGGGGTACGAAGGCCAGCGTGCCGACCGCGTAGACCGCGGTGAACGCGGGTGCCAGCCAGTACCCCGGCACCCCGGCCGGGAGCCCGTCGGAGAGCAGCGCCGACGGGCTCCAGAGCAGCAGCGAGCCGGCCGCCGCGGCGAGGATCACCACCAGCAGGGCGAACCGCGGCCAGGGCGAGCGCAGCCACGACGCGGACCGGGGCGGCGTCGGGTCGGGCGTCGGCGGGGCCGCGGGCGATGCGGGTGCGGGTGCGGGAGCGGGTGCGGGCACCGCCCGAGCCTAACCGGGCGGCCCGGTGCTCCGGTCGGTGGGTTCACCCCGTGACCGCCCCGGTGACCGCCTGGTGACCCCCCCGGCGACCGGCCGGTCACCGGGCGGCCCGGGGGCGGCGGCTTCTGACGCGGCCGCCGGTCAGCTGTGCGTGCCGTGCTGGGCGGGGGAGTAGATCCAGGCCTGGTTGAAGCCGTAGTTGCGCTCCCACTGGATGATCGGGGTGCCGTCGGCGGGGTTGGTCCCGGGGAGGTCCAGCACGAGGCCGCTGCTGCGGTTGGTCAGCGAGCGGATGCCGCTGTGGTGGACGACGGTCTCCGACCAGATCTGGTTGAGCCCGCCGTTGCAGTCCCACTGGTCGGCCTGGACGCCCCAGGCGGTGCTGAAGCCGGGGATCTCCAGGCACTTGCCGCTGTGGACGTTGACGAGCTGGTTCGCGTCGGTCCAGGCCCACTTCTGGTTGTCGCCGCCGGTGCAGGTCCACTGGCGGACCGGGGCGCCGTCGTCGGTGCGCCAGTCGGCGACTTCCAGGCACTTGTTGGTGATGGCGTTGCGGACCTCGGTCGGGCTGGTCACGACGACCGGGACGGAGGCCTGTGCCGTGGTCGGGACGGTGGCGGTGAGCACGCCGGCCGCGGCGAGCGCCGCGGTGGCCGCTCCGAGGCGCCGGAGCGGAGAGGTGCGGAGCTGAGCGGTGCGGAGCTGGGCGGTGCGGAGCACGGTCATCGGATCCCCCTGGTGTCGGGTGGTCGGGCGGGGCTTCGGCATGGTCAGTGGTGCGGTCCGGGCGGGAACGGCGAGTAGTACCAGACCTGGTTGTCCGCCCCGTCGAGGCCCCACTGGATCACCGGCGCGCCGTCGGCGGCGCTGCCACCGGCCACGTCGAGGTAATGGCCGCTGTGGGCGTTGACGAGGTGGCGGAGCCCGCTGTGCAGCCGGCTCGCGTCGCTCCAGCCCTGGTTCGCGCCGCCGTTGCAGGTCCACTGGCCGACCGCGGTGCCGGGGTCGCCGCTGTACCCCGGGATCTCCAGGCACTTGCCGCTGTGGACGTTGACGAGCTGGTCGGCGTCGGTCCAGACCCACTTCTGGTTGTCGCCGCCGGTGCAGGTCCACTGGCGGACCGGGGCGCCGTCGTCGGTGCGCCAGTCGGCCGCCTCCAGGCACTTGTAGGTGGCGAGGTTCCCGATCTGGAAGGGGGCGGAGGTCGCCGCCCGGGCCGGGCCGGCCGGTGCGGCGACGGCCAGGCCGGTGGCGAGGGCGAGGGCGGTGACGGTCGGGACGAGGCGTCGCCCCGTGGTGGAGCGGTCGGTCATCTGGTCCCCCTGGGTCGGTGCGGTGCTCGGGTCCGGCGGGGTGCCCGGCGGGGTGGCGGTGCTCCCCGCCGGGGCGGGGCCGGCTCTACAGCACCACGGACGGGTTGAAGTACCAGCGCTGGTTGGACACGCCGGTCGGGTACCACTGGATCACCGGGGCACCGTCGGCGGCGGTCCCGCTGTTGACGTCGAGCACGAGGTCGCTGTGGAAGTTGACGACGGCCAGCGAGCCCTGGCTGTCGTTGACGACCCCCCAGCGCTGGTTGGCGCCCTTGTCGCAGGTCCACTGGTCGGCCCGGGCGGCCGGTGCGGTGGAGTAGCCGGGGATCTCCAGGCACTTGCCGCTGTGGACGTTGACGGCGTAGCCGTCGGTGAACCGCCACTTCTGGTTGTCGCCGCCGGTGCAGGTCCACTGGCGGACCGGGGCGCCGTCGTCGGTGCGCCAGTCGGCGACCTCCAGGCACTTGCCGCTCGACTGCACCCGGACCTCGACGTCGGTGGCGGTGCTGATCGGCTTGTAGTTCATGCCCGCCGCCGAGGCGGGCTCGGCGGCCGCCAGGGCGCCGCCGAGGGCGAGGGTGACGAGGGCGGCGGCGGAGCCGACGCGTCGCTTGCTGCTGGTTCGGCCGGTCATGAGTCCCCCTGTGCTGTGGACGTGACGGTCGCCGGCCGGGTCAGGCCGCTCCGGACGGGCCCGGGGCGGCGGCGAAGGCCAGCAGGCGCAGCCAGGACTCCCTGGCCGCGTCGATGTGTTCGACGGCGCCCAGTTCGAAAAAGTTGTGCGGCGCCTGAGGAAAAGTCATGAACTCGTGTGAACAGCCGGCTGCCGTGAGGGCCGCGTCGAAGGCGGCGACCGTCCCGGCGGGGATGTGCTCGTCGGCGCCGCCCCAGAAGGCGAGCACGGGGGCGGTCAGGCCGGGGGCGAGCTGGGTGGGGCCGGGGGCGCCGTTGATGGCGTCGGGGTAGCCGTAGTAGCCGACCACACCGGCGAGGCCGAACCGGGGGGCGGCGGCCCGGAACGCCTGGCGGCCGCCGAAGCAGAAGCCCAGGGCGACGACCTCGGTGACGCCGGTCGCGCGCAGCCGGCCGATGCCCGCGGTGAGGTCGGCGTCGAGGCCGTCCGGGGTGAGGGCGAGCAGGTGCGGCAGCAGGTGCGGGAGCTCGCCGAATTCCGGCCCGCGCTCCCGCGGCGCGGCGCCGGCGGTGCGCCCGTAGTAATCGACGGCGAGTGCCGGGTGGCCCTGTTCGGCGAGCCGGACGGCGGTCGCCCGGTAGAAATCGGAAAGGCCCCGGTTGTCCGGCAGGACGAGTACGCCGCGGCCGGTCGGCCGGACCGGCCGGGCCAGGAAGGCGGCGAATTCCGTGCCGTCGCCCGAGACGAGGGTGAGATCGGCGGATTCGGCCAGGGCGCTGCCGGCGGGGGTGAAGGCGGGGGCGCGGAGTCGGCGTCGTAGCACACGGGAGAATTCCTCCACTGGTCGCGGAACTGCCGGATGCTCCACGCATCCGGCAGTCGGCGATATTAGCGAAGAATTCAATTGTGCGGGGCCAGCATATCGCCCGGGAATTACCTTGGCAAGGCTATTTCGAGGACGGTGCGATCACGTTTTCGGTGGCCCGCTTCCCGGCGGTCGGCGGGTGGTCGGTGGCCGCCGCCCCGGCGCCCGGTTCGGCCCGGCGCAGGGCGCCGGCGCTCAGCAGCAGGGCGAAGGCGAGCGCCGCGACCACGCCGAAGGAGACGGTGAGCGAGGTGGCCTGGGCGAGCGCCCCGATGATGGCCGGCGCCACCAGGCCCGAGGTGTAGGTGACCGTCGCGACGCCGGCGATGGCCTGGCTGGGGTTGGTGCCGATCCGTCCGGCGGCCGCGAAGGCGAGCGGGACGACGACCGCGATGCCGATGCCGATCAGCGCGAATCCCGCGATGGCCGGGGCCGGGCTGTCGGCGAGGACCACCAGGACGCCGCCCGTGGTGGCGACCGCGCCGCTGATCCTGGTCGCCCGCACGGCGCCCAGGCGGCGGATCGCCGCGTCGCCCGCCAGCCGGCTGACGGCCATGGTGAGCGCGAACGCGGTGTACGAGGCGGCCGCGACGGTGGCCGAGGCGCCGGTGACGTCCTTGAGGTAGACGCCGCTCCAGTCCATCGAGGCGCCCTCGGCGAACACCGCGCAGAAGCCCACCAGGCCGATCACGAGCGAGCTGCGCGGCGGCAGGGCGAAGCGCGGCGGGGCCTCGTCCTCCTCGGCCGCCCGCAGGTCGGGCAGGCCCCGGCAGACCGGCTGGGCCAGGCAGAGGAGCACCACGGCGGTGACGGCCAGCTGGAGCCGGGCGTCGAGGTCCTGGTGGGCGGCGAGGATGCCGAAGGCCGAGGCCACCAGCCCGCCCGCGCTCCACATCCCGTGCAGTCCGGACATGATCGAGCGGCCCAGCCGCTGTTCGACCTCCACGCCCTGGGCGTTCATCGCCACGTCCGCCATGCCCGCCGTCGCACCGTAGGCGAGCAGGAACAGGCAGAGCAGCGGCAGCGAGGGGGCGAGGGTGGGGAGGGTGAGCGCCAGGCACCAGATCGACAGCAGTCCGCGCACCGCGGCCCGGCCCCCGTAGCGGTGGACGAACCGGCCGGCCAGCGGCATCGCGAGGGAGGAGCCGATGGCCGGCATCACCAGGGCGAGCCCGAGCTGGCCGGGGGAGAGGTCCAGCCGGTCCTGGAGCCAGGGGATGCGGGTGACGAAGGTGCCGCCGACCGCGCCGTGCACGGCGAAGACCAGCGCGATGCTCGCCCTGGCGCGGCGCGGGTGCGCCAGGGGCCCGGCGGCCGGCCGGCCGTGGGGTGGTCCTGTGGTCAGGCTGTCGGTCATCCGGTGTTCCCTCCCGGCCGCGCCGTGGCGCGACGGTGCCCTGTGGGTGGTTCCTGTGGAGTGATGCCCGCCATCGCGCGGTTCGTGCGCGGGCGTCGTCGTCCGATAAATTATCAGGAAGGGACCCTGATAGAAACACTCTGGAAGGATGACGCCCATGACCACCGTGCGTACGGCCACGCCGAGCACCGCCCGGGCGATCAACGACCGGCTGGCGCTCAACCTGCTGCTCGACCAGGGGCCACTGACCGCCACCGAGCTCCGCGACCTCACCGGGCTCTCCCGGCCCACCGTCGCCGACCTGCTGGAACGACTGCAGCGGACCGGCCTGGTCGCCGTGGTCGGCGAGCGCGGCGAGCAGCGGCGCGGCCCCAACGCCCGGCTGTACGCGCTGGTCGCCTCGCGCGCCCACCTCGCCGCGATCGACGTCCGGGCGGGCGGGGTCAGCCTGGTCGTCGCCGACCTGACCGGGCACACCCTGGCCTCCGCCGAGCTGGCGGTCGAGGGCCGGGGCGACGCCGGTACGGCGGAACGGATCGTCCGCACCCTGCGCGAGACCGCGGGCCGGGCCGGCGTGGACCGGCTGCACACCGTCGCCGTCGGTGCCCCCGGACTGGTCGCCCCCGCCACCGGCCGGCTCTACAGCACCGGTGCGCTGCCGAGCTGGCACGCCGAACTGCTCACCGCCCTGGAGGCACTGCCCGGCACCGAGGTGATCCTGGAGAACGAGGTCAACCTGGCCGGCCGCGCCGAGTACCGGATCGGCGTCGCCCGGGGGCAGCAGACCTTCGTCCTGATCTGGCTCGGCCACAGCGTCGGCGCCGCGGTGATCCTCGACGGGAGGCTGCGCCGCGGCGCCTCCGGCGGCACCGGCGAGATCTGCTTCCTGCCCGTCCCCGGCACCGCGGGCCTGCCCAGCGCCGCCGGGTGCGAGGGCGGGTTCCACGGCCTGGTCGGCAGCGCGGCGGTCTGCGGCCTCGCCCGCGCCCACGGTCTGCCCGCCGGCCCGGCCGACGACGCCGCGGCCGCCGAGGCCGTCGTCCGGACGGCGCTCGGCGCGTGCGGCGAGGGCGAGCCGGGCGGGCCGTTCCTGGACGAGCTGGCCGAGCGGATCGCGGTCGGCGCCTCGGCGGTCTGCGTCGTCCTCGACCCGGGCTGCGTCGTCCTCGGCGGCGAGGTCGGCCGGGCCGGCGGCGCCGAACTCGCCGGCCGGGTCGAACGCCGCCTGGCCGGGCTCTCCCCGCTGCGCACCGAGGTCCGGGCCGGTACGGCGGGCGGCGGCGCGGTGCTCGCCGGCGCCGTCCTCACCGCCGGCGACGCCGTCCGGCGCGACCTCTTCGGCGAGCCCTAGGCGCACCGGACCGGGCGCGGGGGGCGGCCCCGGCGGGCGTACGGTGCTCCGCTTGGCCGGGCGGGCGGCCGGTACGGCAGGATGGCGGGGGCGGCCGGACGCGCGCCGCCGCCCCGCCGGGAGACCGGACGGGGTGTCACACGTGACACCGCACGTGCCACCGGACGTGCTACCGAACCACCGTCAGGAGTCGCACATGGGGCAGTCCGACGCGCCGGTCCACCCGTACCGGATCGGCGAGGCCGCGGCGATGCTCGGCGTGAGCTCGGACACCATGCGGCGCTGGGTGGACGCCGGCCGGGTCGCCGCCGAGCGGGACGAGCACGGCCACCGGATCATCCCCGGCGCCCAGTTGGCCGCCTTCGCCCGGGAGCTCGCCCGGCCCGAGAACGCCGAGGCCGAGGGGCGGCCGTCCTCGGCCCGCAACCGGTTCCCCGGCATCGTCACCGATGTGGTGCTCGGTGACGTGGCCGCGCAGGTCGAGATCCAGGCCGGGCCGTTCCGGGTGGTCTCGCTGATCAGCCGGGAGTCGGCGGAGGAGCTCCGGCTGGTGCCCGGAGCGCCCGCGACGGCGGTCATCAAGTCGACCAATGTGATGGTCGAACTGCGCTGACCACCCGCCCGGGGAGAGCCGGGCGAGCGCACAGCCGAACCCCGCCGACGAGAGGACCGCCACTCGATGCCCCACCCGCCGCTGCCGTCCACCCAGAGCGCCGTGTTCGCGGTCGAGGCGATGGCCGCCCGGCACGGCCGCGAGGTGCGCGCCTCCCACGACATCGGGCGCGACCAGACCTTCGCCGGACTGGTCGGCGGCCACGACCGCGCCGAAGGACTCGACGCGATCCCGCACGAGGCCCTGCTGGAGATCACCGGCCGCCCCGGGCTCACCGTCCGGCTCTTCGTCCACGACGAGGCGGTCGTCACCGTCGAGGACATCGCCTTCGACGTGCCGCGCGACAGCGTGCCCGCCTTCCTCGACGCGGTCTGGAGCGGGCTGGTCCACGTGAAGCAGCGGACCTTCCCGCCGTCCTGCACGCTGATCGTCACCGTGCCGGGCGAGCCGAGCTACCGCGAGTCCGTCACCCACCAGTACCTGTCCCCGTGGCTCGCGGGGCTGATCCGATGAGGGCCCCGATGAAACCCACCGCCGGCTCGAACGCCACCCGTCGCCCGGTGCTCGCCGTCGCCCACCGGGGCGACCCGTACCGGTACCGCGAGAACACCCTGCCCTCCGTCGAGTCCGCGCTGGCCGCCGGCGCCGACGCGGTGGAGGTCGACGTCCGGCTCACCCGCGACGGCGTGCCCGTCCTGCTGCACGACGCGACCCTCGAACGGCTCTGGGGCGATCCCCGCGCCCTCCGCCGGGTCACCCTCGACCAGCTCGACGAGCTGCGCGACGGCGACCTCGCCGTGCCCACGCTCGCCGAGGCGCTCAAGGCCGCGGCCGCCTGCCCGGCCGCCCGGCTGCTGATCGACCTGGACGACCCGCACCCCGTCGCCGCCGCCTGGGAGGCCGTCACCGGACTCGGCGCCGAGCACCGGGTCGGCTTCTGCGGGCCCGCCACCGCGATGCTCGCCGTCCGCGCGCTCGCCCCCGACGCCGAGATCGCGCTGACCTGGAAGCAGCCGCGACTGCCCGCCCGCGCCCTGCTGGACGACCTGCGCCCGCGCTACCTCAACCCGCCGTTCGGCCTGGCCACCGCCGAGTTCACCGCCGCCGCCCACGGCGCCGGCTTCGCCGTCTCCACCTGGACCGCGGACCTGCGCCGCACCATGCGCCGGCTGCGCGCCGCCGGGGTGGACTCGATCACCAGCAACCGGATCGGCGTGCTTTGCGACGTGCTGGACGGCCGCCGGTGACCGGACCGCCCGTCCTCGGGACCCGCGCGCTCGGCCGCGCCCTGCTGGCCCGTCAGCACCTGCTCGCCCGCAGCGCCATGACGCCGGCCGCGATGGTCGGCCACCTGGGCGGGCTGCAGGCCCAGGCCGTGCCGCAGCCGCCCTACCTGGGGCTGCTCAGCCGGCTGGAGGGCTTCACGCCCGACCTGCTCGACGACCTGTTCCAGCGGCGCGAGGTGGTCCGGATCGCGCTCCACCGCGGCACCATCCACCTGGTGACGGCGGACGACTGCCGGACGCTGCGCCCGCTCGTCCAGCCGGTGCTCGACCAGGGCCTGCGCTCCGCCTACGGCAAGCGGCTCGCCGGGCTGGACCTCACCGCGCTCGCCGACGAGGCGCGGGTGCTGCTGGAGGAGCGGCCGCTGACCTTCCAGCAGCTCGGCGGGGTGCTCGCCGCCGGCCGGCCCGACCGCGACCCCGCCGCCCTGGCCCAGGCCGCGCGCTGCCTGCTACCGCTCGTCCAGGTGCCGCCGCGCGGCCTCTGGGGCCGGAGCGGGGCGGCGGCGCACACCACCGCCGAGTCCTGGCTGGGCCGGCCCTTGGACCGGGCGCCCTCGCTGGACGCGCTGGCCCTGCGCTACCTGGCCGCCTTCGGGCCGGCGACCGTCGCCGACCTGCAGAAGTGGTGCGGGCTCAGCCGGCTGGGCGCGGTGCTGAAGCGGCTCGCGCCGGAGCTGGTCACCTTCCGCGACGAGCACGGCCGGCTGCTGTACGACCTGCCGGGGGCGCCCCGGCCCGACCCGGCCGTCCCGGCACCCGTGCGGTTGCTGGCGCCTTTCGACAACCTGCTGCTCTCGCACGCCGACCGCACCCGGGTGCTGCCCGAGGAGTACCGGCCGCGGGTGATGACGCAGAACGGCATCGTGCTCGGGACGGTGCTGGTCGACGGCCTGGTCGCCGGGAGCTGGCAGCTGACCGAGGGCCCGGCCGGTGAGCGGGCGGTGGCGGTCCGTCCGTTCGCGGCGCTCGGCCGGGGTGACCGACGGGAGGCGGAGGCGGAGGCCGAGCGGGTGCTGGCCTTCGCCGGCGGGGGCGGGGCGGTCCGCTTCGAGGAGGCCGGTTAGGTCCGGCGTTCGACCGGGCCACGGGGGTGCGAGGCGCCGTTCCCGATGGGGTGAGGCTCCGCGATTCCTCCGGGCCCGGCCGGGGCGGGGCCGGTTGAATCGGCTCTGCCGGTGGTCGGCGACGGGCGTGGACGTCCGGAAGCCGATCCCGCCGCGCGGTCGCGCCGGGCACGCCAGGGGTCGGACATAACGGGCGATCGGTCAGATCATCTGCTGAGATGGGGAAATTGGACCGGTCGAGCCAGGCGGAGGTGGACATGGCGGGGGAGCTTCCGCCCGACAGGGCTCCCGGCGAGCGGTGGGCGGACCACCGCAGGCCCTATCTGATGCTGCCGCCCCCGGTCCGGGCGGCGGCCGCCTGGTCGGTCGCGGTTATCCTCCTGATCACCGTCGCCTCGCTGGTCGTCTTCGCCCTGGTCGAACTGCGCGCGGCGACCGTGCCGGTCATCCTGGCGCTGCTCGGCACCTCGCTGCTCTACCCCGTGATGCCGTGGCTGGTCCGCCGCGGGCTCGGCCGCGGCGCCGCCGCCGGGCTGACCTGCGCCCTCCTGGTCGCCGCCGTCGGCGGGGTGATCGCCCTGCTGGTCAACTCGCTGGTGCACAGCGCTCCGCAGATCGCCGAGTCGCTCCAGGAGGCCGGCGACCGGCTCGCCGACTGGCTCGGACCGGTCGGCGAGAAGCTCCGCCACGCGCTGGACAACGCCTCGGGCGAGACCAGCTCGCTGATCTCCACGGTGACCAACGGCGTGCTCTCCGGCCTCGGCCTGGCCACCCAGATCCTCACCGGCGCCGTGCTGGCGCTCGCCCTGGTCTTCTTCTTCCTCCGCGACGGCCACCGCACCCCGGAGGCGCTCCGCGCGCACCTCCCGGGCGGCGGCGCCGAGACGGTCGTCGCCTGCGCGGACCGGGCGTTCGAGGCGATGGCCGGCTTCATGCGGGGCACCACCCTGATCGCCCTGATCGACGCCTTCTTCATCACCGTCGGCCTGCTCGTGCTCGACATCCCCGGGGCGCCCGGGCTCGGCGCGCTGGTGTTCATGGGCGCGTACATCCCGTTCGTCGGGGCCTTCCTCTCCGGGACGGTCGCCGTCCTGGTCGCGCTGGCCGACGGAGGGCTGGGGACGGCGCTCTGGGCGCTCGGCATCGTCCTCGCCGTCCAGGTCGTCGAGGGGAACATCCTCCAGCCCGTGATCCAGAGCCGCACCGTCGAGCTGCACCCGGCCACCATCATGGTCGCCGTGGTGGCGGGTGCCGGAATCGCGGGCATCCTGGGGGCGCTGCTGGCCGTCCCGATCTGCGCCGCCGGGGTGGGCGTGGTCTCCGTCCTGCGCGGCACCGCGGACCCCGTCGGCCGCGGCCCACGCGGGGCGGCTCCGGCCGGCGCGGGCGGGGGCGAGCGCGAGGACGGGGACGCCGGCGGGGAGCCGGGTCAGGAGTAGGCCACCGGGCAGCCGCGCCGGAGCGCGTGCTCGGCCGCCCGCAGGTAGACCGCGGCGTAGTAGGCGGCGTCCAGGTCCTCGCTCCAGGGGCCGGGGGCGGTGGCGGCCGCGACGGCCGCCGGGCCGTCGAACCAGCGGCCCAGGTCGAGGCCGTCGCAGTGCTCGGGTATCCCGGCGGGCAGCGCGAGCCGGTCGGCGAGGCGCCGGGCGGCGGCGAGCGCGCGCCGGGCGCCGCCGACCGTCGTCGGGTCGTCGTCCTCCGACCGCGCCGGCAGGACCACGGAGTCGGCGAGGTCGACCGGCAGCAGCACCTCCCAGCCGAGCAGCGCCTCGTGGGTGTCGTCGGACCGCGCCCGGCAGAGCCGGTCGAAGCTGCCGATCGGACGGTGGAGCTTCTCCTCGAACCGGGTGCCGGGGCGCCGCCCGGCCCGGACGGGCTCCGGACAGACGAACGGCGCCAGGCCGCGCCGGCCCAGCTCGGCGTCGACCGCCCCGGCCACCGGCCCGAGCACCTCCTCGTCGCGCCAGTCGTCGGCGGCCACGCTCACCAGGTAGATCCCCATGGCCCAGGACGGTAGACGACGCCACCGACAACGGCTGGTGACGGCGTGACAGCATGGGGACGATCACGTCGCGACAGTCGAGGAGCGGGGATGCGCGGGGAGTTCGATCGGTTCCGGGTGGCGGACGCGAAGGCCGGTCCGTACGGCATCACGGTGGGGCCGGACGGCGGTGTCTGGTTCACGCTGGTGCACGCCGGGGAGATCGGGCGGCTGGCGGCGGACGGGTCGGTGCGGCGGTTCGGGACGGGCTCCGCGGGGTCCGGACCGTCGGTGATCACGACCGGGCCGGACGGCGCGCTCTGGTACGCGCGGATGCGGGACCACCGGATCGGACGGCTCGGCACCGACGGCCGGGAGCGGTCGTTCGGGCTGCCGACCGAGGCCGCCGGGCCCTACGGGATCGCGGCCGGCCCGGACGGCGCGCTCTGGTTCACCGAGCTGAACGCGGACCGGATCGGGCGGATCACCGTGGACGGCCGGGTGACGGAGTACCCGCTGCCGGTGACCGGCGCCTTCCCGTCGATGATCACGGCCGGGGCGGACGGCGCGCTCTGGTTCACCCTCAACCAGGCCGCGGCCGTCGGCCGGATCACCGTGGACGGCGAGATCACCGTCCACCCGCTGCCGACCGAGGGGGCCGCGCCCGTCGGCATCGCCGCCGGTGGCGACGGTGCGCTCTGGTTCGCCGAGATCGGCGCCGGCCAGGTCGGCCGGATCACGGTGGACGGCCGGGTGACGGAGCATCCGCTGCCCGACCGGGCCGCCCGGCCGCACGCCGTCGCGGCCGCCCCCGACGGCCGGCTCTGGTTCACCGAGTGGG
Source organism: Kitasatospora sp. NPDC001603 (assembly GCF_040298365.1). Classification (NCBI taxonomy): domain Bacteria; kingdom Bacillati; phylum Actinomycetota; class Actinomycetes; order Kitasatosporales; family Streptomycetaceae; genus Kitasatospora; species Kitasatospora sp. NPDC001603. Next base: position 32,897 of record NZ_JBEPAA010000034.1, on the reverse strand, counting down.
CCGGCAACCGGCTCGGCTCGCTCACCGCCGACGGCCACTACGCCGGGTACGAGCTGCCGGTGCCGGCCGCCGAACCGCACGGCATCGCGGTGGCTCCGGACGGCGCGGTGTACGCGGCCCTGGAACTCGGCGAGATCGTCCGGCTCACCCCCTGAGCCGGGGGCCGGTCCCGGAGCCGTCACGGTCCGGCGGCGAGGCCGTGGAGCGCCGCGCGGTCCGCGGGGCGGGACCGGCGGGGCGGCCGGACCGTCACGGTCCGGCGCAGAGCTCCGCGGCGAGGTCGCAGAGGGCCGCGCGGTCCGGGCGGCCGGTCTTGGCGAGCAGGTTGGCCACGTGCTTCTCCACCGTGCGGGGGGAGATGGAGAGCGTCCGGGCCAGCTGCTGGTTGCCGGGGCGGTCGGTGAGCAGGGCGAGGACCTCGTACTCGCGCAGCGTCACCCCGCAGCTGCGCAGCCCGGCGGGGACGGCGTCGCGGCCGCCGCGGTGCTGGGCGACGCTGGCGCCCGCCCGGCGCAGCAGGGCCCGGCAGGCGGCCGCCACCGGCTGGATGGCGGCCTCGTGGAAGTACTCCTCGGCGGTGCGCAGCCAGCCCACCGGGTCGCCCCAGCCGTCGGCGAGGGCGGCTTCGGCGGTCAGCCGCAGCGCCAGGTGGTGGGCGAGCGGGAAGGGCGCCGCCGCCGCGCGGGCCTCGTCGACCGCGCGGGCGGCGTCCCGCGGCCGGCCCTCGCGGCCGAGCAGCACGGCCTCGGCGAAGCCCAGGAACTGGCGGTTCCAGGCGAGTTCGGTGGCGGGCGCGGCCATGGCCCGGGTCAGGTCGGGGCGCTGCCAGTGGCCCTCGACGACCTCCAGCAGCGGGTGCAGCCCCTGCCGGCCGGCCAGGTAGAAGACGTTGGGGTGCTCCTGCTCCCAGGCGAGGCCGGCCGCCAGTTCGGCCCGGGCCGCGGCGCGGTCCTCGGCGAGCAGCGCGCCGATGGCGCGGCAGAGGCCGTGCCGCAGGGGCATCAGGAAGGACTCCTCGCCGCCGGCCTGGCGGAACCGGACCAGTTCGCGCTCCATCTCCCGGCCCCGGCCGCGATGGGCGGCCAGGGTCGCCGAGCCGAGCAGCAGGTAGCGGTGCGCGGGGACGTTGTTCAGCCGGGCGGTGGCGTCCAGGCAGCGGTCGACGATCTCGCGGGCGGTCCGCCATTCGCCGCGCAGGACGGCGTTCATGGCGAGCAGGCCGTCCAGGGTCTGGGTGAGCACGATCGCGCCGAGGCCGGCGGCGGCCTCCCGGGCGCGTTCGAGGCGGGCGCCGTCGCCGGTGCGCATGAAGGCGTTGGCGCCCAGCCGCAGCAGCGCCTCCACCCGCCAGACGGGCAGGGCGTGGGCCTCGGCCACCGCGAGCATCCGCTCCAGGCAGGCGTCGGCGTCGTCGAAGCCGCGCTCGCGGGCCAGCAGGGCGAGCAACTGCCAGGCCTGGCAGGCGACCACCGGCAGTCCGGAGCGCTCGGCCACCTCGGCGGCCCGGCGGGCCAGGGCCTCGGTCCGGGCCAGCCGGGCCCGTCCGGGGTGCTCGTCGCCCGGGGCCCCGGCGGCGGTCGCGCCGCCCTCGGGCACGGTGGGCACGGCGGGCGCGTGGTCGGGCAGCAGCGCCAGGTGGCCCTCGACCACGACGAGTGCGGCGTCCTGCTCGGGGCGCGGGTGCGCACCCGAGAGGGCGCGGGCGGCGGCGACCTGGGCGGCGGCCTCGGCGGCCCGTTCGGCCATCACGGCCGCCCAGGCGAGCCGGGTGTGCAGGTCGACCCGGCGGTCGGTGGCCGGGCCGCGGACCGCCGCGGCGCGGGCCGCCGCCGGCTCCGGCCGGACCGGGGGCAGCGTGCGGACCAGCTCGAAGGCCCGGTCCAGCTGGCCCGCCTCGGCCAGGGCCGGCAGCAACTGCTCGGTCACGGAGGCCCGTTCGGCGTCCCCGGCGAGTTCGTGCGCCCGCTCCAGCAGCACCACCGCCGAGCCGGCGGCGCCGGCCTCCAGTACGCGTCGGCCGGCCTCGGCGAAGTGCACGGCGGCGCCCGTCCGGTCCCCGCCGGCCAGCAGCAGGGAGGCGACCAACTGGCGTCGTTCGTCGGCGAGTTCCGGATCGGCGCGAAGGATCGCCCGGGCCGCCCGGCGGGCCACGGCGGCCCGCTCGGCCGGGGCCAGGGCGGCGGTGACGGCGGCGGCGGTGAGGGTGTGGCGGAAGGCGTAGCGGTCCGGGGCGGCGCCGTCGGGCGCGATGACGTTGGCCTCGGAGGCCGACCGCAGGTGGCTGAAGAGCGTCCGGTCGTCGTACCCGGTGATCAGCTGGACGGTGGCCACCGAGAACCGGCTGCCCAGGGTGGCGGCGGTGAGCAGCAGGTCGCGCACGGGCGGGTCCAGCTGGTCGATCCGCCGGCCCCAGCTGCGGACGATGGTGCTCGGCACGCCGGTGCGCAGGCCCCCGGCCACCTCCCAGCGGCCGCCGGCCCGGTGCAGCGCGCCGCCGGCCAGCATGTCCGCGAGCAGTTCCTCGATCAGGTAGGGCGAGCCGTCGGCGCGGTCGGCCAGCGTCTCCAGGACGGCCGCCGGGACGTCGGCGGCGTCGCTCTCCAGGACGGCGGCGGCCATCGCCCGGACGTCGGCGGGCGGCAGCGGGCGCAGTTCGGTGACGGCGGCGGCACGGCGGCGTTCGGCGGCCCGGACCAGGTCCAGCGCCGGGCCCGGCTCGGCCCGCAGGGTGCCGACCAGCAGGACGGGCAGGCCGGCCAGGTTGTCGACCAGGTACTCCAGGACGGCGACCGTCTCCGCGTCGGTGTCGTGCAGGTCCTCCAGGAGCAGCACGCAGCCCGCGTCCCGGCCGAGCACGGCGAGCAGGCGCAGCAGTGCCTCGGCGAGCTCGACCACCGTCTCGGGGTACGCGCCGGCCCCGGCCGCCGAGGCCGCCGCCCCGCGCCATTCGGGCACCAGCCGGGCCAGGGCGGGCCGGTACGGGTCGAGTTCGGCGTCGGTGGGCGGTCCGGCGGCCCGGAAGCGGGAGGAGAGCGCCTCGATCAGCGGCCGGAACGGGGTGACCGTCCCGGTGGAGCTGCCGCGCCCGCGCAGGACCGGCAGGCCCAGCCCGTAGGCCTGGTAGGCGCACTCGCCGGCCAGCCGCGACTTGCCGATCCCGGCTTCGCCGAGCAGGAAGACCGCCCGTCCGGACCGCTGCCGGGCGGCGGCGAGCGCGCTGCCGAGCCGGCCGAGCTCGGCTGCCCGGCCGACGGTGATCGACGAAGTGGTCCGCATGGCCCGCAGGCTACTTGACGGCCTCTCCGATCTGTAGAGTGGTGAATCGGCCACGAAGCGAACACCTGTCCGGCACGGGCCGGCCACCGTACGGCCACATCGGCGAGACGCCGCTCCGGTCCGCCACCGGGGCGCTGCCCGGTCCCCGGTGGCGGCCGGCCGCGCCCTCAGGGGCGCACGGTCCGGCGTCGGTGGCGTGCGGCCCGTTCGCCGGGCCGTTCACGGCCGGGACGTGGCGATCGCTGTCGGGGTGTCACGGGCGTTGCCCGGTGCCCCCGGTCGCTCGGATCGGTCCGGTCAGATCGGTCCGGTCAGATCGGGACGGTCATGGTGGGGAACTCGAAGGCCGGGGAGACGGAGCCGCCGGCGGCGGACAGGAGCTGCGAGCGCAGGCCCAGCCCGCCGCCGGCCCGCAGCCGGATGTCCCCGGCGGGATGGTCCACCGCCTCCTCGGGCCGGGCGTTCGGCTGGTTCCAGGTCTGTGCCGGGTCGGTGTCGTTCATGCGGTGCGGTACTCCCGTTCGTCGGTGGAACGCGTGGGGCCGGGTTCGGCCCGGGCGAGCGGTGCTCGCCCGCCGCGCCGCTTCGGTCGTCGTGGACGGTACGCGGCGTGCGGTCAGGGGGCCGGCCTTTCGGCCGGCGTGCGGGGGCGCAGCAGCAGGGCGGGCGGCACCCGCTCGGGGAAGCCCAGCCGGAGCAGCCCGTGGCCGATCCCGGCCAGGCCGGTGAGCAGGCCCGGGTGCGGTACGGACCCGGGGGTGCCGCAGCGCGGGCCGTCCTGGTCGACGCCGGCCAGCAGCGAGGCCGCCCGGCGCACCCACGGCGTCCGGCCGGTGGCCGGGCCGCCTCGGCCGAGCAGTTCCAGTACGCCCGACTCGCCGTGGCACAGGCTCTGATCGGCCGTCGGGGCGGCCCGCGCGGTGTTGCGGACGGCGCGCTGGGCCCACTCGGCGAGCCGCCGGTCCGCGCGGGCGGACGGGATGTCGGCCACCGCGAGGGCGATCCCGGGGCGGCCCCGGCACCAGGAGGACTCGCGGGCGCGCGCGGCCGTGGCGGCGTGCAGGGCCGCCAGGCCCGCCCGGTGGTGCGGTCCGTCGGCGGGTTCGCCGACGGTGTCCGCGTACCGCAGCAGCGCCCAGCCGGTGCCCGCCGAGCCGTGGGCGAAGCCGGCGGCGGCGGGCACCGGCAGGGCGGCGAGCCGGTCGGCGCAGTCCGTCGCGGCGGCCAGCGCCTCGGGCCGGCCGGTGGCGGTGTGCACGGCGAGCAGCGCGGCCAGGCCGCCGGCGGTGCCGCTGTGCACACCGGGGTCCGTCTCGCGGGCGGCGGCGGCCGCGGTGAGCGCGACCGCCGGGCCGGTCCACTGCCGGATCAGCGGGTCGTCCAGGGTGCGGCCGATCTCGGTGAGCGCGTAGGCGATGCCGCCGAGCCCGGCGAAGCCGCCCGAGCCGACGGCGGCCGGCCGGTCGGGGTGCGCGCCGAGGGTGTCGAGCAGGCCGGGAACGGGTGCGAGGGTCCGGCGGGCCACCTCGGCGTAGCGGTCGGAGCCGGTGAGGGCGGCCAGTTGGGCGAGGAACAGCGCGGTGCCGGTGTACCCGCCGGCCAGGTCGGCGCCGAGCGGGCGGACCCGCCAGTAGCGGTCGGCGAGCAGCTCCAGGCCGAGCCAGTTGGTGCGGGACCGCCCCTGGTAGGCGGCCGCGACCAGCTGGTCGCCCACGCCCCGGGCGGCGGCGAGGAGCTGCTCGGGCTCGGGCGCGGTGGCCCAGACGTTCTCCGGCGCCGGCCGGCCGGGCCGGTGCGCGGGGGTCGGGGCGGCGCCGGCCATCGCGGCCCGGACGATCCACTCCTGGTCCTTGCGGTCGACCTCGCCGAGGGCCGCCAGCTTGGCCTCGACGCGGGCCAGCCCGGTCTCCGCGAGTTCGCCGGGGAGCCGGCGGCCGGTGGAGGTCCACAGGTCGCGGCTGCCGGGGCGGGTGGTGAACAGCGGGACGTCGCCGGCGCGGAGGTCGGCGAGCTCGTGGTCGGCGAGTTCCGGGCGTCCGGGGTCGGCGACGGCGTCGGTGCGCAGCAGTTCCAGGACGGCGCCCCGGGCGGCGGCGTCGCGCAGCACGTCCGGGTGGGTCGACTCGTCCAGCAGCCGTGCGTACACCCGGGTGGCGCGGGGCACCACCCGGACTTCGTCCTCGGCGAAGGAGCGCAGCAGGCCGTGGGCGCCGACGAGTTGGTGGCGACCGCCGGTGATGGCGGTGTAGCCGGCCCGGAAGCCGGTCACCAGGGCGTCGGTGTACTCGGCCGGGTCGGCGGGCGCGCCGTCCAGCCGGGGCCGGTTGCGGGCCTCGGCGAGCGGGCGGGCGCGCCGGACCAGCCGCATCTCGTCGGTGCCGGCGCCCGTCCAGTCCACGCCCTCCACCGGGGAGGTGGACCGTCGGCCGCCGCCGATGCCGGAGACGTCCACGGCGCCCTCGTCGCCGAGCAGCAACTGCGGCAGCAGGCCGACCCGGTGGACCGACTCCTCCAGGGCCCGGGCCGCCGGGTCCGGTGCCGGGCAGGCCCGGGCCGGCGGGTGGAACAGTGTCTCGACGTCCACCAGGACGGGCTGGTCCCCGGCCGCGACGAGGTTCTCGTAGTGCAGGTCGGTGCCGTCCAGGGCGTGCAGGAGCGCCAGCAGCGCGCCCTGGCGCCGGTAGAACCGCTCGACCTCGTAGCCGGTGCGGCAGGGGTGGGCCTCGGCGTACTCCGTCCAGCCGTAGTCGCCCCGGTCCAGCAGCCCGAGCGCGCGCAGCCGGGGCACGCCGGGCTGCGCGTTGAACCAGCCGAGCAGGGCGTTGAAGTGCCGGTGGGCGGCGGGCGGGCGGGGGCGGTGGACGACGGCGGCGCCGTTGGCGAAGTGCAGCACGCTGACGGCGCGGCCGCGCCGGTGGCGGTCGCCGGCCTCGGAGTCGACGGCCACCAGCGCCCCGGGGTCGGTGCCGTGCAGCAGGCCGGCGACCAGCAGCGGCCGGTCGGCGGCGAAGCGGGTGAGCAGTTCGGCGTGCGCGTCGGCGGCGTCCAGGCAGGTCTGCGCGAGCAGCCGGGCCAGGACGGGGTACCCGCGGAGCAGCCCGGCGAGGCCGTCGCGGCGCGCGGTCAGGGCGAGGAAGGAGCGGAACCGTTCCTGCGGGGTGGTGCCCGCGAGTCGCCCGCCGGTCCGCGCGGTGTGCAGTTCGAGGACCAGGGTGCGGGCGGCGATCCGGGCGAGGCGCCGGGCGAGGCGGGCGGTGAAGCCGGCCCGCAGGGCGGGGACGTCCAGCCGCCCGGGCCGGCCGGGGCGGTGGGCGGCGGGGTCGAGCACGGCCGGCAGCCGGACGAGGGCGCGTTCGGCGAACGGCGCCAGGACCAGGGCGAAGCCGGTCAGCCCCGGGTAGGCGGCGCGCGGCACGATCGGCCGCACGGGGGCGGCGGCGACGGCGGCCTCGGTGAACGCGGCCCAGTCGGGGCGGGCCTGCGGCCGGGGCAGACCGGGGGTCAGCGCCCGCTCCCACCAGACGGCCCGGTCCGCCCGGGCGCGCCGGACCCGGGGCGCCGGGGCGTGCTGCGGGGCCGGGGCGGGTGCGTGGAGCCGGGCCGGCGGGTCGCCGGGCATCGGAGGGTGCGGCGTCGTGGCGGCCTTGGCGGACGCCGGTGCGACCGGGCCCTGAACCGGTACGCCGCCCCCGTCGGGGTGCGCTCTGCGCACGGCGTCCACCTCTGCCACCACCGCACCTCCGATGCCGCGAGAGGGCCGCGTCGCCGTCGAAGCCGCCGCCCTCGTGCTGATCCTTGCCCTGCCCCGGCCGCCGGGGCATGGGGGACGGCCCCCCATCTTTGTGGCGCTCCGCCCGCATGATCCGGGCCGGGCGGCCCGCCCGCCGGGTGGGGTGCGCACGACCCGGGCCCCCGGGGGCCCGCGCGGGCGCGGCCCGGGCCGGCCGGCGCGCGCGCACGGGCCCTTCGGCCCTTTCCGGCGCCGACCGCTGGCGGGATCGTGAGCGCCTGACGGGTGTGCGGGGCGTACCGGTGGGCAGACGTGACGGGACGGCGGACTTCGTGACGGGACAGGAGAGGCCTGAGGTGGGCGAGTTGGTCGCGATACAGGTGGACGAGGGGCTCGCGCGAGGGGTCGCGATCGACGCCAGGGCCCGGATCGCCGCGGTGGTGGGCGGGGCGGACGCGCTGGTCGAGGCGGTCCGGGTACGGATCCGGCCGGTCGACGCGCGGGCCGTGCTGGCGCAGGTCAACGCCGAGGTGGACGGGCGGCGGATCCGCGTCCAGGAGGCCGCCGCCGACCGGGCCACCGCCCTGGACCGGCTGGCCGACGGGCTGCGCGCCCGGATCACGGCCGTCACCACCGGCTGGACGCCGCTGCCGTGGCCGCGCCGGGCGCCCGGGGCCGGTCTGCTCTCCGCCGTTCCCGCGCAGGGCGGGCCGTCGCGCGCCGGCCGTGCGCCGGTGGCCGCTGGGGCGGCGCCGTTCGCCGCGCACCCGTGCACCGGGTTGCCGCGCGCCGGCGTCCGGCCCGCCGTGGCGGCGTCCTCGGCCGGCCCGCGTCACATCGCGCGGCGCAAGGAGGCCCACCTGGTGTGGTGCTCGCCCGACGCTGCGGCCCGGACCATGGACGCGATGGACTTCGACATCCACCTGTTCACCGACCCGGCCACCGAGACCGACGCCGTCGTCTACCGGACCGGCCCCACCGGCTACCGGCTCGCGCGCACCGGCGCCGCCGGGCCGCCCACCCGCCCGGCCGTCCCGTTCACCCTCAGCCCGGTCGGCGCACCCGAACTGACGGAGGCCGGAGCCGTCGACCGGCTCTGCGCCGCCGACCTGCCGTTCCTGTTCTTCGCCCAGCCCGGGACGCGGCGCGGCCGGGTGCTCTACCGGCGCTTCGACGGCCTGCTCGGCCTGATCGCGGCCACCTCGTGAGAGACGGGGCCGTCCGCCACCGGCTGCGGACGCTGCGCCGCCTCGCGGGGCGGCCGCCCGGCCGCGGTCGGCCGCCGCACACCGGGGCCCCGCCGCGCCGGCTGGTGCCGATCGACCGGGCCGAGGCGCTGCGGCTGCTCGGCAGCGCGCCGTTCGGGCGGATCGTCTTCACGCTGCGGGCGCTGCCCGCCGTCCGCCCGGTCAACCACCTGCTGGTCGACGGCACCGTGGTGATCCGGACGGACGACGCGGCGGCGCTGGGCGCGGCCACGCTCGGGGCCGACGCGGCGGGCGTGGTGGTCGCCTACGAGGCCGACGCCATCGACCCGCGGACCAGGCTCGGCTGGAGCGTGGTCGTCACCGGCTACGCCCGCCCGGTCACCGACCCCGTCCTGCTGGCCCGGTACCGGGCGCTGCTGACGCCCTGGGTGGACGCCGGTACGGACCACGTCGTGGCCATCCGGCCGGAGCTGGTGACGGGCTACCGGCTGACCCCGGCCGGGGCCGCCGGCCGGTAGCGCCGGTCCGCCGCCGGTGCGGTGTCGCGGCGGCCCCGGGCCCCGCGACGGCGCACCGGCGCTTCGGCGTGTCCGGCTTCCGGCCCGCACCGGTGCTTCGGTGCGTCCTGGTCCGGGCCCCGGCGGGATGCCCGGGCCCGGGCCCCGGCGGGATCCGGCGAGCGCCGGAGGCCCGTCGGAGGTCCCTGGCCCCGGCCCGGGACGGAGGCCCACCGGCCCGGGACCGCCGGGCCCAACGGCCCTGGGGCGCCGGGCCGTCGAGTTCTGATCATGGATCACCATCCATTCGCAGAACTTCGAAGGAGTGCGTCCTTGAGCGCCATCGAGGCACCGGGCGACAGCGCGCCGCCGTCGCCGCCGTCGACCGCCCGGCCGGCCGGAGTACGGGCCCGCCGGCCCGGCTCGTCCCTGGTCAGGCTGCTGACGACCACCGACCACAAGACGATCGGCTCGATGTACCTGGTGTCGGCGTTCGGGTTCTTCCTGATCGGCGGCGTCCTGGCGCTGGTGATGCGGGCCGAACTCGCCCGGCCGGGGACGCAGATCCTCTCCAACGAACAGTTCAACCAGGCCTTCACCATGCACGGTTCGGTGATGCTGCTGCTGTTCGCGATGCCGCTGTTCACCGGCTTCGCCAACTGGATCATGCCGCTGCAGATCGGCGCGCCGGACGTCGCGTTCCCCCGGTTGAACATGCTGGCCTACTGGCTGTTCATGTTCGGCTCGCTGATCGCCGCCGCCGGCTTCGCGACCCCGCAGGGCGCGGCCGACTTCGGCTGGTTCCTCTACGCGCCGCTCTCGGACGCGATCCACTCGCCGGGCGTCGGCGCCGACATGTGGATCATGGGCGTCACGCTGTCCGGCTTCGGCAGCATCCTGGGCGCGGTCAACTTCATCACCACCATCATCTGCATGCGCGCCCCGGGCCTGACCATGTTCCGGATGTCCATCTTCTGCTGGAACGTGCTGCTCACCTCCGTCCTGGTGCTGATGGTCTTCCCGGTGCTGGCCGCCGCGCTGCTGGCGCTGGAGTGCGACCGCAAGTTCGGCTCGCACGTCTTCGACCCCGCCAACGGCGGAGCGATGCTCTGGCAGCACCTGTTCTGGTTCTTCGGCCACCCCGAGGTCTACATCCTGGCGCTGCCGTTCTTCGGGATCGTCTCCGAGGTCATCCCGGTCTTCTCCCGCAAGCCGATGTTCGGCTACGCGGGTCTGATCGCCGCCACCGTGGCGATCGCGGGCCTCTCGGTGACGGTCTGGGCGCACCACATGTACGTCACCGGCCAGGTGCTGCTGCCGTTCTTCTCCTTCATGACCTTCTTGATCGCGGTGCCGACCGGGGTGAAGTTCTTCAACTGGGTCGGCACCATGTGGAAGGGCTCGCTGAGCTTCGAGACGCCGATGCTCTGGACGGTCGGGTTCCTGGTCACCTTCCTGTTCGGCGGGCTGACCGGGGTGCTGCTGGCGGCGCCGCCGATCGACTTCCACGTCTCGGACTCGTACTTCGTCGTCGCCCACTTCCACTACACGCTGTTCGGCACGGTCGTCTACGCCATGATGGCCGGCTTCCACTTCTGGTGGCCGAAGATGACGGGGAAGATGCTGGACGAGCGGCTCGGGCGGATCAGCTTCTGGACCCTCACCATCGGCTTCCACAGCACCTTCCTGGTGCAGCACTGGCTGGGCGCCGAGGGCATGCCGCGCCGCTACGCCGACTACCTGGCCTCGGACGGCTTCACCCTCCTCAACACCGTGTCCACCCTCGGCTCGTTCCTGCTCGGCCTGTCGATCCTGCCGTTCCTCTACAACGTCTGGAAGACCGCCAAGTACGGCGAGCGCGTCACCACCGACGACCCGTGGGGCTACGGACGCTCGCTGGAGTGGGCCACCTCCTGCCCGCCGCCGCGGCACAACTTCGCCACCCTGCCCCGGATCCGATCGGAGTCCCCGGCGTTCGACCTGCACCACCCCGGGATCGCGGCGCTGGACTTCGTGGAGAACAACGGCGAACCGGCCAAGCACCTGGCCGGCGTCACCCCGGCCCGGTACGACGTCCCCGCCCCGCGGGCCCGCCGGGCGGTGCGGCGCGGCGACGGGTCGCCGGACCGGTCGCCGGACCGGTGACGGCCTGCTGACGGCCCGCGCCTGCTGACGGCCCGCGCCCGCCGCGGCCCGCGCCGCCCCGAACGCCGGTCCCGCCCGTTCCGCTGCCCCCGGGCGGGCGGGGCCGGTCCCACCCCTTCCCTTCCACCCGCTTCGGAGCGGCCCCCGGCGACCCGGGGGAGGCCCGCCCGGTCGAGGAGCACCCGGTATGTCCCACCCCGTCCTGGCCCTCGGTACCGCCGCGCTCACCGCGGCCGGCTGCGTCTGGTACCTGCCCGCCGTCGCCGACCTCCGGGCGGGCGAGGACCGCCCCCGGTCCGCCCGCACCGCCGCCGCGGCCTGCGTGGTCTGCTGGGCGGGGCTCGCGCTCGCCGGGGGAGTGCTGCCGGCCGTCGCCGACTGGCGGCCCGCCGCCGGGTTCGCCCTGACGGGCCTGGTCGGCGGGGCGGTCCTGCGGGTTCGCGCGTACCGCCAACGGCGGTGCGAGCAGCGTGAGTCCGGGCGGCGCTGGGCGATGCTCGACGCCGGCCCCGTGCCACGCGGCCCGCGCCCGGCGGCCCGGATCCTGGCGGGCTGGCTGCTCGTCGGGCTCGCCGTCGCCGCGCTCGGTGCGCTGTCCCTGCTGCTCACCGCCGGCGGGTCGTTCGCCTCCCGGCTGGGCGGAGCGGCAGCCGGCGCGGGGGCGGTCTCGACGGCGTTCCTGCTGATCGGGCTCGGCAACGCCCGCCGCCACCGGCCCTGACCGGGCGCCGCGCCGGGCCGCACCGGCGTCGGCCGGGAGGCGCCGGGGGGTTAGCCGTCGGTGAGCCGCTTCGGAGCAGCCGGCCCGAATGGGGTCGTTGGGCCCTGGGCCGGCACCCTCCGGTCGGCGATGATGCGGTGGGCCCGCGGCAGTGTGCCGGGCGCGAGGAAGGTGGAGCCGCGAGATGGCGAGCGAGACGGCCGGTACCGACACCCCGGCACCGGTCAGGGTGTTCCTGCTGGACGACCACGAGGTGGTGCGCCGCGGCGTCCACGACCTGCTGGACGGCGAACCCGACCTGGAGGTGGTCGGCGAGGCCGCCACCGCCGCGCAGGCCCTCGTCCGCGTCCCCGCCCTGCGCCCCGACGTCGCCGTCCTGGACGTCCGCCTCGGCGACGGTGACGGGGTGTCCGTCTGCCGCGAACTGCGCTCCCGGATGCCCGACCTGGCCTGCCTGATGCTCACCTCCTTCGACGACGAGGAGGCGCTCCTCGACGCCGTGATGGCGGGCGCGGCCGGCTACGTGCTGAAGCAGATCAGCGGCACCGACCTGGTCACCGCCGTCCGTACGGTCGCCTCCGGCCGGTCGATGCTCGACCCGGGCGCCGCCACCCGGCTGCTCAACCGGCTGCGCAACGACGCGGCCCCGCCGCCGCCCGCCGCCACCGGGCCGGAGCTGACCGGGCGCGAGCAGGAGGTGCTGGCGCTGATCGGCGAGGGCCTGACCAACCGGCAGATCGGCGAGCGCCTCTACCTCGCCGAGAAGACGGTGAAGAACCACGTCTCCCGGCTGCTGGCCAAGCTCGGCGTGGAGCGGCGCGTCCAGGCCGCGCTGATCGCCACCGAGCTGCGCCAGTCCGCCGCCCAGCCGGCCTACCCGCGCACCCTCGGCGGCGGGCGGGGATAGCCCCGCGCTTCGGGACGGGGACCCGCGGCGGGACCATCGGCCCTCGCCCGGGCCCGGTCCGGCGGGTGACCATCGCTGGCATGAACCCCGATCCTCAAGCGCCGTCCGCGCCGTCCGTGCAGGTGGAACCGGAGGGGCGGCGGCCGCCCGGCCCGCCGGAGCTCGACAGGACCGGGGCGCTGGAGCTGCTCGCCGGGGCGGCGGTCGGCCGGGTGGTCTACACCGTCGGCGCGCTGCCCGCCGTGCTCCCGGTGCCCTTCCGGCTGGACGCGGCCGGCGGCGTGCTGCTGTCCGCGCGGGCCGGCTCCGAGCTGGCCCGGGCGGTGGACGGCGCGGTGGTCGCCTTCGAGGCCGACGAGTGGGACGGCACCGACGGCACCGGCTGGTGCGTCACCGTCCTCGGCCGTGCGGAGGTGCGCCCGGCCCCGGCGACGGCCCCGGCCCCGGGCGACGCACCGGACCGGCACACGGACCGGGAGCGGGTGCTGATCCGGGTCGGTCCGGAGCTGGTGGTGGGCCGGCGGCTGACCACCGAGGGCTGAGGCCCCGCCGCCCGGCGGTATGCGGACCGGCCCGTCAGACCCCCAGCGGGGCCTCCCAGACCACCCGGGTGCCGCCGCCCTCCGCCTCCCGCAGGGCGAAGCTCCCACCGGCCCGTTCCGCCCGCTCGGCCAGGTTGCGCAGGCCGCTGCGCCGCCCGCCCGCCGGTACGCCCACCCCGTCGTCCGTGACGGTGAGCGTCACCCGCCCGCCGAGCGCCCGCAGCGCGACCTCCACCCGGCTCGCCCGGGCGTGCCGGGCCGCGTTGCTGAGCGACTCGCCGAGGACGGCCAGCACGTGCTCGGCCAGCTCCTGCGGGACGTCGGTGTCCAGCAGGCCCTCCATGCTGAGCCGCGGGGCGAAGCCCAGGGTGGTCTGCGCGTCGCCGACGGCCCGGGTCGCGCGGGCCCGCAGGCTCCGGTCGGGTTCCCCGTGGGCGCGCAGTCCGAAGATCGTCGAGCGGATGATCTTGATCGTCTCGTCCAGGTCCGCGACCGCGCGGCCGACCCGGTCGGCCGCGCCCGGGCTCTCGATCAGCCGGCCCGCGCTCTGCAGCGTCATCCCGGTGGCGAAGAGCCGCTGGATGGCCAGGTCGTGCAGGTCCCGGGCGATCCGGTCACGGTCCTCCAGCAGCGTCAACTGCTCGGCGTCCCGGCGGCGTTCGGCCAGCTCCAGGGCGAGCGCCGCCTGGTCGGCGAAGCCCAGCAGCGGGCCGGTCTCCTCGGCGGTGAACGGCGGCCGCCCGCACTCCCGGGCCAGCAGCAGCACGCCCCGGCCGTACCCGGGCCCGGTGCCCAGCGGCACCGCCACCGCCGGGCCGAGGCCGTCGAAGCGGCCGGGCGGCCCCGCCGCGAACCGGCCGTCGACCGCCAGCACCTCGCTGGTCACCGGCGAGCCGGAGGCGTACGCGGCGCCGGAGAGCGTGCCGTCGACGGGGACCGTCACCCCGAGCCGGGCGCCCGGCTCGCGGCCCAGCGCCACCTCGACGGTGAGTTCGTCGGCCCGCTCGCCGGGCTCGGCCGGCGCGACCGAGACGTCCGCCAGCTCCGCGCCGGCGATCTCCCGGGCCCGGCGCGCGATCAGCTCCACCACGGCGAGCCGGGGCGCGCCCGACAGCAGGCTCCGGGTGATCTCGGCACTCGCCCGCAGCCAGCGCTGCTGGCGCTGCGCCTCCTCGTACAGCCGGGCGTTGTCGATGGCCACTCCGGCGGCCACCGCCAGGGTGGAGATGACCGCCTCGTCGTCGGCGTCGAAGTCCACGCCGCCGCGCTTGTCGGTGAGGTACAGGTTGCCGAACACCTCGCCGCGCACCCGCACCGGCACCCCGAGGAAGGTGTGCATCGGCGGGTGGTGGGCGGGGAAGCCGACCGAGGCCGGGTGTTCGGAGAGCACGGGGCAGCGCAGCGGCTCCGGGTGGCGGATCAGCTCGCCGAGGATCCCGTGGCCGGCCGGCAGCGGGCCGATCGCCGCGATCTCCTGCTCCGTCAGGCCGACCGTGAGGAACTGCGAGAGGGTGTGGCCGTCGGCGCCGATCACGCCGAGCGCCGCGTACCGGGCGTCGACCAGGTCGGCGGCGGCCGCCACGATCCGGTGCAGTGCCTGGGAGAGGTCGAGTTCGCGGCCGACCGCCAGCACCGCCTCCAGCAGGCTGTGCACCCGGTCCCGGGTGCCGCGCGCCGCGTCGATCCGCCACTGGAGCTCCTCCAGCAGCTCGTCCAGGCGCAGTTGCGGCATTCGCGCGCCGCCGCCGGGCGACCTGTCCGCCGAAGGGCCGGTGCCTGTCCGCGTACCGTCCGCGCCGCCCACCGGCGTCCTCCTCAGGGTCCCGTTCCAGCTGTTCCGTCCCCGGTCGAGCGACCGGGAGGATGGTCGGATTTCACGGTAGTGCCCGTGCACACCCGCCCGGGACGCCGGGGTCCGTCGTGTACACACCCGGCGGGACTTCCGGCCCCCGTGCCGGGGCCCGCCGGTCCCTGGCACCGGGGCCGCTCCCGGGACGAGGGTGGGGGAGTCGACGGCGGGTCAGGACGCACCGCCCCCGGCCGCAGTGGTCCGTGATCCGCAACGGAAGGAAGACCGATGACGCCACCCGTTCTGGCCGGAGTCGACGGCTCGCCCGCGAGCACCGCCGCCGCCCACTGGGCCGCCGAGGAGGCGCTGCGCCGGGGCGTCCCGCTGCGCCTGGTGCACGCCTGGCCCTGGCTGACCGACGGCCGGGCCGGGTTCGCCACCGCCGAGGCGCCGCCCGCCGCCGCCCAGCAGGTGGTGCAGGGCGCCGCCGAGGCGATCCGCCGCCGCCACCGCGGCCTGGCCGTGCAGGCCGACGTGGTGCTCGACGGCGCGGTGGACGGTCTGGTCGCCGAGAGCGCCGACGCGGGCCTGCTGGTCCTCGGCTCGCGGGGACTCGGCGGCTTCGCCGGGCTGCTGCTCGGCTCGGTGAGCACGGCGACCGCCGCCCGCAGCGCGTCACCGGTGGTCGTGGTCCGGCCGCCGGCCGCGAACGGCGGGCCGCCCGAGGTGCCCGAGGTCGTCGTCGGCGTCGACACCCGGGCGGTGGACGAAGCCCTGCTGGCCTTCGCGTTCGACGCGGCGGAGCTGCGCGGCGCCCGGGTGCGGGCCGTCCACGGCTGGGAGCTGCCGACCGCGTTCGCGACCGTGGGCGTCGTCCCGTCCCAGCCCGAACTCGCGGAGCTCGAAGCACTGGCGGCGAAGGAGCTCTCGCTCGCCCTCGCCGAGTGGCGTGAGCGCCGCCCGGGCACGGAACTCGTCGAGCAGGTCGGGCTCGGCGCCGCCCGCACCCTGGTGGCGGTCTCCGGGGCGGCCGACCTCGTGGTGGTCGGCCGGCGCCACCGCCCGTACGACCTCGGCCGGCGGCTCGGCCCGGTCACCAGCGCCGTCCTCCCGTACGCGGACGCCCCCGTCGCGGTGGTGCCGCACCCGTGAGGGCCCGGCCGGGCGGCCCGCCCGCCGCCTGGGCTCAGTCCGCCCGGCCCCGGTCCGTCGCCTGCTCTCAGCCTGCCGCCCGGCCCCAGTCCGCCGCCCGGGCTCAGCCCGCGCGCCGCCCGCCGGGCGGTACGACCTCGGCCCGCACCCGCAGGTCCGGACTGTGGCGGAAGCTGAGGGTGAACTCCACCCACTGCCCGGCCCGCAGCTCCGGCGGGTCGACGATCATCAGGTCGGCGTCCTCCGGCGCCATCGCCAGCTCGCCGCGCTCCGGCACGGGCAGCACGGCGGCCGGCTCCCAGCGGCCCGCCGCGCCCTCGTGCCGATGCCGCTTCAGCGTGATCCGGCCACCGAACTCCCACCTCGCACCGGTGAGTTCGTCGGGTATGTCGCCCGGGTTGCGGACGGTGAAGAACGCCGCCGTGGCGCTCGCCCCGCTGGTCGCCGGCAGCAGCACCCAGCCCGGGCCCGCCTCCACCGGCCGCTGGCGCCCGGCCCCGCCGACCGCCGTCCAGCCGGCGAGCAGGGCCAGCGCCACCGCGGCCGCGGCCACCGGCGGCCCGACCACCCGCAGCCGTGCGGCCCTCCGGCCGCCGGACCGGGCGCTCACCCGGCCACCCCCGCGGCGCCCCGGCGCGGCCCGCCGCCCGGACGGCCCGCGCCGCGCCCCGGCTGCCACGTCCGCAGCCGCAGGCTGTTGCCCACCACGAGCAGCGAACTCAGCGACATCGCCACCGCCGCCAGCATCGGGTTCAGCAGCCCGACCGCCGCCAGCGGGATCAGCACCAGGTTGTAGCCGAACGCCCAGAGCAGATTGACCCGGATGGTGGCCAGCGTCCGCCGGGCCAGCCGGACGGCGTCCACCACCGCCTCGATGTCGCCCCGCACCAGGGTGAGCCCGGCCGCCCCGATCGCGGCGTCACTGCCCGAGGCGAGCGCCACCCCGAGGTCCGCCGAGGCCAGCGCGACGGCGTCGTTGACCCCGTCGCCGACCACCGCCGTGGTCCGCCCGGCGGCCCGCAACTCGGCGACCACCTCGGCCTTGCGCGCCGGAGAGGCCGAGCAGTACACCCGCTCGATGCCCAGCTCGGCGGCCACCGCCCGGGCCGCCCCGGGGCCGTCGCCGGTCAGCAGGACGGTCTCCAGCCCCAGCGCGCGCAGCCGGTGCAGCGCCCGCCAGCTGCCGGAGCGCAGGGTGTCCCCGACCGCGAGCAGGGCCACCGCACGGCCGTCCAGTTCCACCAGGACCGGTGTCCCGCCGGCCGCCCCGGCCCGGTCCCGCGCCCCGGCCAGGACGGCGGGCAGCTCCGCCGAGGAGTCCTCCGGCCGGACGACCCGGACGGCCCGCCCCTCGACGCTGCCCGTGACACCGACCCCGGCGGTGGCCGCGAAGCCCGCCACCGCCGGCAGCGACCCGCAGCGCGCCCGGGCCGCCGACAGGACGGCCCGGCCCACGGGGTGCTCGGAGCGTTGCTCGACCGCGCCCGCGAGCCACAGCACCTCGTCCGCCTCCACCCCGGGCACGACGGTGAGCTCACCGAGCTCGGTGCGCCCGGTCGTGAGCGTCCCGGTCTTGTCCAGGACCACGGTGTCGATCCGGCGCAGGCTCTCCAGCACCTCCGGCCCGCGCACCAGGACGCCCAGCTCCGCGCCCCGGCCGGTCGCCGCCAGCAGTGCGGTCGGGGTGGCCAGGCCCAGCGCGCACGGACAGGCCACCACCAGCACCGCGACCGCGGCCGTCACCGCCGCCTGCGGATCGGCGCCCGCTCCCAGCCAGAAGCCGAGCACCGCGACCGCCACCGCCAGGACGCACGGCACGAACACCCCGGCCACCGCGTCCGCGAGCCGCTGCGCCCGCGCCTTGCCGGCCTGCGCGTCCGCCACCAGGGCGGTGATCCGGGCCAGTTGGGTGTCCGCGCCGACGGCCGTGGCCCGGACCACCAGCGCGCCGCCGACGTTCACCGTGGCACCCGCCACGGCATCGCCGGGGCCGACCTCCACCGGCGCGCTCTCGCCCGTGAGCAGACTGAGGTCCAGCGCCGAGCCGCCCTCCACCACCACCCCGTCGGTGGCCACCCGCTCGCCCGGCCGGACCACGAACTCCGCGCCGGGCAGCAGCTGTTCGATCGGGATCAGCCGCTCCTGCCCGGACCGCGGATCCCGGACGCACACCTCCTTGGCCCCCAGCTCGGCCAGCGCCCGCAGCGCCGAACCGGTGCGCCGCCGCACCCTGCCCTCCAGCAGCCGGCCCGCCAGCACGAACAGCGGCACCCCGACGGCCGCCTCCAGATAGACGTGCGCGCCGCCCCCGCCGTCGGCGGTCAGCGAGAACGGCATCCGCATGCCGAGCCCGCCCGCCCCGCCGAACACCAGCGCGTACGCGGACCAGCCGAAGGACGCCACCACGCCGAGGCTGACGAGCGTGTCCATGGTCGCCGTGCCGTGCCGCAGCCCCTGCCGGGCCCGCCGGTGGAAGCCGGCCGACCCCCACGTCACCACCGGGACGGCCAGCGCGAAGCACACCCACTGCCAGGCCGGGAACTGCAGCGCCGGCACCATCGACAGCACCACCACCGGCACCGCCGCCAGCGCGGTCACCAGCAGTCGCCACCGCTCCGCGGGCTCCTCGACGCGGTCCACCGGCGGCTGCCCGGCCCCGGCCGGTGCGGCCGTGAACCCGGCCCGCTCGACCGCGGCGACCAAGTCCCCGACGGCCACCCCGGCCGGGTGCAGCACCCGCGCCCGGCCGGTGGCGAGATTGACGCCGGCCGTGACCCCGTCGATCCGCGCCAGCGTCCGCTCCACCCGGCCGACGCAGGCCGCGCAGGTCATCCCGCCGACCGTCAGGTCGGTGCTGACCGGCGCCCCGGCCGGCGCGTCCGCGACGGCGCTCACCGGCCCGCCCCCATGTCGTGCCCGCTCATCCCCGGCGCGCCCCCGCCCCCGCCGCTCCCGGGCGTCAGCCCCGGCGACACCGGCCCGGCCCCGCGCCCCAGCGCGAACGCCGCCACGAACACCACCACCAACAGCAGGGCGAACCCCGCCACCACACTCCACGGCCGGCCACCCGGCGTCATCTCACTCACCCCCCACCAGTCGGCCCGCCACCCCCACCGGTTCCCACCACCCGCACATCACCCCGGAACACCACGCCCGGGAACGCGCCGGGGCCGCCGTCCGTCAGCGGGGTGTCGAGCCGGAAACAGGAGCGCCGCCCGCCGCCGGCGAAGGTGTCGGTGGAGGCCGGGGGTACCCGAACGGGGGAGCAGGTTTCGCGGCGGGGGCGGTCGTTGCGAAGCATGGGGACGTAGCGGTCGTCGGCCGCTGGACGCCGATCAGAAGAGGGAACTCCGGTGCGTGAACTCCATAGCTTCCCGAACCGTCCTGCCGAGGGTGCTCGCCGGGGGTGGTCCGGGCCGCGGGCCGTGGCGCTGGTGGCCGCGCTGACCGGGGCCGCCGTGCTGGCCGCGTGCAGCAGTTCGTCGACCAATCCGTCGGTCACCCGCTCCGAGGCCTCGACGCTGAGTACGGCGCCCAACCCGTCGTCGTTCTCCGGGGAGCCGCCGTCCGCGCTGGCCTCGACCGCGGAGTCGGCGCTCGCGTCGGCGTCGGCGGCCGCCGAGTCCGGCTCGGCCGCCGCCGCCTCGTTCGCGGCCTCCGCCTCGGCACAGGGCGAGCAGGCGCGGCAGAACGCGGCGGCCGCGCTGGGCACGCTGGAGAACGGCGGCAACGCGCTGGGCGACATCACCATCACCGGGGTGCCGCGGGCGCAGACCGGTGGGCTGCACGCCGTCGTGGTCACCATCACCAACGACGGGGTGAACACCGCCTCGTACGCGGTGCAGGTCGACTTCACCGACACCAGCGGGAAGACCGTGGACAGTTCGATCGTCGGCGCGGAGCACCTCGCCGTCGGGGCGCAGGCCTCCCCGGTCGCGTTCAGCCGCCGGCCGGCGGAGGAGACGCTGCTGCCGGTCGTGGTCAGGGCCGTCCGGTACTGAGCGGCCGGCAGGGCGCACCTCTTGCCGGGCGGGCTACTCGTCGGTAATCCTTGCTGACATCGCGTCCAGCAGAGGAGCCGCATGCCCGCCGACGTCACCTTCGCGCTGCCCGCCCCGCACGGACCGGGGGAGGTGACCGTCCGCTACCAGCGGCTCGGGTCCGGCAGCCCGCTCCTGCTGCTGCACGGCGTGGGCCACCACTGGCAGGCCTGGGAGCCCGTGCTGCCCGCGCTGGCCGAGCGGCACGAGGTGATCGCCGTCGACCTGCCGGGCTTCGGCGCCTC
Source organism: Kitasatospora sp. NPDC001603 (assembly GCF_040298365.1). NCBI lineage: Bacteria > Bacillati > Actinomycetota > Actinomycetes > Kitasatosporales > Streptomycetaceae > Kitasatospora > Kitasatospora sp. NPDC001603. The sequence goes on along the minus strand of NZ_JBEPAA010000034.1, from coordinate 12,645 downwards.
GCCCGCCCTGCCGCCGGGCGTGCCGTACGGGCTGGAGGCGGTGGTGCCGGTACTCGGCAGGCTCTGCGCCGAACTCGGGATCGAACGCCCGCACGTCGCCGGGAACTCCCTCGGCGGACTGCTGGCCCTCGGTCTCGGCCGGGCCGGCCTGGCCCGCTCGGTGACGGCGCTCGCCCCGGCCGGCTTCTGGACCGAGGCCGAACGCCGCTACGCCTACGCGGTGCTGGGCGGGATGCGGCTCGGCGCGCGGCTGCTGCCGCCGCCCGCCGTCGGCCGGATCGCCCGCTCCGCGGCCGGCCGCGCGCTCCTGGTCAGCTCCATCTACGCCCGCCCCGGCCGCCGGAAGCCCGCCGCCGCCGTCGCCGAGACCAGGGCGCTGCGCGAGGCGACCGGCTTCGGCCCCACCCTCGCGGCCGGCCGCGGGCTGCGGTTCACCGGGGCCGCCGGCGACGTGCCGGTCACCGTCGCCTGGGGCAGCCGGGACCGCATCCTGCTGCGCCGTCAGGGCGTGCGCGCGCTGCGGGAACTCCCGGCGGCCCGGCTGGTCAGGCTGCCGGGCTGCGGGCACGTGCCGATGAACGACGACCCCGAGCTGGTCGCCCGGGTGGTCCTGGACACCTGCGCCCGGGCGCAGGACCGGCCGGCCCTGCCGGAGCCGCTCAGTCCGTCAGCGTGATCCGGATGCCGACCGTGCCGCGCTCGCCGCGCCGCACCCGGCTGCCGAGCAGGGTGAGCACACCCAGCAGGCCGTACTTCTGCCGCAGCAGCGTCCGGTAGGCGGCGGTCCGCTCGGGGCCGAGGATCTCGGCGGTCGCCGGGAACTGCTCGCCGGTCGGCCGGCCCTTGACGTCGCACGGGCCGACCAGGACGTCGGCGCGGTTGCGGATCCGCTTGACCTTCCAGGAGTCGGTGACGGTCCAGACGCCCAGCGCGTCGCCGTCGCGGACCACCCAGACCGGGGTCGGTACCGTGCTGCCGTCCTTCTTGTAGGTGGTGACCAGCAGGTAGTTCCCGGCGGAGAGCCGGACCAGGCGTGCGAGCCGGTCCTGCGAGGCGGGGTCGGGGGTGGCGGCGCTCATGGCCGCATTCTAGGCCGCGCCGTGGGCCGGGGGAGTGACCGTCGTCAGGGGGTGACCACGGGGAACGCCCGTTCCGGGGTGGTGACGAGGGCGAACAGCCGCGGCAGCAGCCCCGGGTCGCCCTCGTGCCGGACGGTGTCGAGGGCCTGGCCGGCCAGCAGGCCGAGCAACTGCGGCCTGGTCAGGGTGAGCGTCAGCCCGGCCGGCGACCGGGGCGCGTCCCCGGCCGGGAACGACCGGTGGGTGAGGGCGCCGTGCCGCAGTGTCACCCGGTACCGCAGCCGCTCGTCGGTCAGCACCAGGTCGATGGTCAGCGCCTCGTCCCAGGCACGCGGCCCGTCGATCCGGATCGCGATCGAGTCGAGCAGCATGGCGGTGGTCAGGGCCGCCGTCATCCCGGGGGTGGCGGCGTCGAGCAGGACCGTCCCGGGGCCGTCCAGCAGTTCGCCCGCGGCCGCCAGGTAGAAGTTGCGCCAGGGGCCGTTCTCCGCGCCGTGGCCGAGCTGCCGGTAGACGCCGGCCAGCGCCTCCCTGGCCGCCCGGTTCGACGGGTCGGCGAACACCACGTGGTTGAGCAGGGTGGCCGCGAAGCGGAGGTCCCCCGAGTCCGCGTAGCCCCGCGCCTTGGCCAGCGCGGCCTCGCCGCCGCCGGCCACCTCGACGTACCGCTGCGCCTGGGCCACCGGCGGGTGCTCCCACAGGTGCGCCACGTTGCCGTCGAACCAGCCGAGGTAGCGCTGGTAGACGGCCTTGACGTTGTGGTTCAGCGAGCCGCAGTAGCCGCGCGCGTGCCAGCGCCGCTCCAGCGCGGGCGGCAGCCGCAGCTCCTCGGCGATCTCCGTCCCGGTGAGCCCGTCGTTGAGCCGGCGCAGGGTCTGGTCGTGCAGGTACGCGTAGAGGTCGCGCTGCTCGGAGAGGAAGGCGACCACGTTGTCGTGGCCCCAGGTCGGCCAGTGGTGCGAGGCGAACGCGACGTCGTACCGGCCGTGGAAGTACTCGATCGCCTCGTCCAGGTAGCGGGCCCAGATCCGGGCGTCGCGGACCACCGCGCCGCGCAGCGTCAGGATGTTGTGCATGGTGTGGGTGGCGTTCTCGGCCAGGCAGAGTGCGCGCAGGCCGGGGAAGAGGAAGTTCATCTCGGCCGGTGCCTCGGTGCCCGGGGTGAGCTGGAAGACGATCCGCACGCCGTCGACGGTCTCCTCCTGGCCGGTGCGGGTGACGTCCACCGTCGGCGGGACGAGCGTGATGGTGCCGGTGGAGGTGGTCATGCCGAGGCCGGCGCCGATCTGCCCGTCGGGGGCCTTCGGCAGCCGGTCGCCGTACATGAACATGGCCCGCCGGGTCATCGCGTTGCCCGCGTAGACGTTCTCGCTGACGGCGTGTTCCAGGAAGCCGGCGGGCGCGATGACCGGGACGCCCTCCTCACTGCCCGGCGGCAGGACGCCGCGGGCGCCGCCGAAGTGGTCGCCGTGCGAGTGGGTGTAGACGAGGCCGGTGACGGGCCGGTCGCCGCGGTGCTCCCGGTAGAGCGCGAGGGCGGCGGCGGCCGTCTCGGCGGAGATCAAGGGGTCGATCACGATCACCCCGCGCTCGCCCTCGACCAGCGTCATGTTGGACAGGTCGAGGCCGCGCACCTGGTAGACCCGCTCGGCCACCTCGTAGAGCCCCTGCCGGGCACAGAGCCGGGCCTGGCGCCAGAGGCTCGGACGGGCGGTGTCCGGGCAGTCGGCGGCGAGGAAGCCGTACGCGTCGTTGTCCCAGACCACCCGCCCGTCGGCGGCCCGGACCACGGCGGGCACCAGCGCGCCGAGGAAACCCCGGTCGGCGTCCTCGAAGTCCGTGGTGTCATCGAAGGGCAGGTCGGTCATCGCAGGCTCCGTTCCATCGGTGGTGTGCGGGCGGCGCCCGGCCGCACGCCGGGCCGGCGGAGCGCCGCCCGACGGACGACGCGGTCCGGACGGCCGCGGCCGGCGGCGCGGTGGCCGCCGGGGAGTCAGGCCCGGTGGTTGTGCAGCCGCCGACGGGCCGACCGCACCGTCGACCGCAGGGCGCGGGCCGCCCGCCGGCGGCCGCGACCGCCCACCGCCGTCGAGCCGCCCAGCGCGGTGGCACCCGTCCGGGCGAACGCGAGCGGGGCGGCGGCGGCCTCGACGGCAGCCGGGCGCAGCCGCAGCCGCCGGGCCCGGGCCCGGCCCGCGGACCACAGCGCCAGCGCCCCGCCGAGCACGAGCGTCGTCCACCCGGCCGGGCCGAGCGCGTGGTGGGCCTGCTCGATCGCGTGCGGCACGACGCCCGTCGCGGGGGCCTCGGCGGGGGCGGACGCGGCGGCGGCCGGCTCGTCCACCAGGTGGCCGACCGGTTCCACCCGGCCCGCCGCGGCGAAGCCCCAGTCGAGCAGGCTCGCCGCCTCGTCGTACACCTTGGTCTGCGACTCCGGGTGCATCACCGTCACCAGCAGGGTGCGGCCGCCGCGTTCGGCGGCGCCGGTGAAGGTGGCACCGGCGCCGGTGGTGTAGCCGTTCTTCACCCCGATCAGGCCCGGGTACTTGCCGAGCAGCCGGTCGGTGTTGGCGATGTCGAAGGCGGTGCGCTGACCGGTCGTCTTGTCCACCCCGCCGGGGAAGCGCGCGGTGCGGGTGGAGCAGTAGGAGCGGAAGTCCTGGTTGCGAAGCCCGGCCCGGGCGAACAGCGTCAGGTCGTAGGCCGAGGAGACCTGCCCCTCCTGGTCGTAGCCCTCGGGCGAGACCACGTGGGTGTCGCGGGCCTGGAGGGCCACCGCGCGGTCCTGCATCTGGGCCACGGTCCGGGCGAGGCCGCCGTTCATGTGGGCCAGGACGTGCACCGCGTCGTTGCCGGAGCTGAGGAAGACGCCCCGCCAGAGGTCCTCCACCCGGTAGGGCAGGTTCTCCTTGATGCCGACCAGGCTGCTGCCCACGCCCAGGTCGGCCAGCTCGGCCGGGGCGACCTTGTGCTCCAGGGAGCGGTCCAGCTTGGGCAGCACGGTGTCCGCGAAGAGCATCTTCAGGGTGCTCGCGGGCGGCAGCGGCAGATGGGCGTTGCGGGCGGCCAGGACGTCACCGGTGGTCGCGTCGGCGACCAGCCAGGACCGGCCGGTGAGTTCGACCGGCAGCGCGGGCGCCCCGGCCAGCGGGGCCACCTGGACGGCGGGGCGGCCCAGCCGCTCGCCGCCGACCACGGTGGTCGCGTCCTGCGCGACGGCCGCGGACGCCGCGGTGGCGAGCACCAGCGCGGCGGCGACGGCACCGGCCGCGGCCGGTCCTCTGACATGGTGTGACCTCTGCTGCACACCGCGAACGTACCCGCGGCGCGGCCGGGGCGCCGTGTGCGCTGCTCCGTCCGGGCCCCGGCACCCGGACGGGGCGGGCCGGCCCGGACGCGCCGGACCCGCCGGAGCAGAGGGCGCTCCGGCGGGTCCGGCGTACCGGGCGCCTAGCAGTCGTCGTCGTGGTGGTGCCGCTTGTTGGTGAGGTCCACGGTGACGCAGTCATCGGCGTCCACCCGGTACGGGCCGGTCACCGGGTCGTGCGGGAGCTGGTAGCCGTCGGGCGCGGCGGTCTCCTGGAGGTAGTACTGGCCGGCCGGCAGGTGCGTGAAGGCGCAGCCGCCCTCGGCCGAGGTGGTGCAGCCCGGGCCCGTGCGGGTGTCCGGGTTCGCTCCGCCGGTCTGCAGGCCGGCGACTCCGTTGGTCTCCCGCCAGAGCTGGAACTGCGCGCCGCCCAGCGGTTCGCCGGTCTTGGCGTCCCGCTTGGTCAGGTCGATCGAGCCGTCCGGCGGCGGCGTCGGCGAGGGGCAGTCGCCGGCCGTCACCTGGACGCCGGTGGTGGCGTTCTGGGGGGTGAGGATGAGGGGGCCGAAGACGGGGTCGGTGGGGAGGTCGTAGCCGGTGGGTGCGGTGGTTTCGCGCCAGTAGTAGGTGCCGGTGTCGACGGTGCGTCGGCAGATGCCGTTGGCGGGGGTGGTGCAGGTGGCGCCGAGTCGGGTGTCGGGGTTGATGCCGGTGGTCTGGAGGCCGGGGGTGTTGTTGGTCTCGTGCCAGAGTTCGAAGACGGCGCCGGCGAGGGGGGCGCCGGTGCTGGCGTCGGTCTTGAGGACGCGGACTTCACCGGTGACGGGTGGTTGGGTGTGGGGTTGGTCGGCCGCGGTGACCTGGACGCCGGTGGTGGCGTTCTGGGGGGTGAGGATGAGGGGGCCGAAGACGGGGTCGGTGGGGAGGTCGTAGCCGGTGGGTGCGGTGGTTTCGCGCCAGTAGTAGGTGCCGGTGTCGACGGTGCGTCGGCAGATGCCGTTGGCGGGGGTGGTGCAGGTGGCGCCGAGTCGGGTGTCGGGGTTGATGCCGGTGGTCTGGAGGCCGGGGGTGTTGTTGGTCTCGTGCCAGAGTTCGAAGACGGCGCCGGCGAGGGGGGTGCCGGTGGTGGCGTCGGTCTTGAGGACGCGGACCTCACCGGTGACCGGCGGGGTGGTGCAGGAGGGGAGGTCGCCGTTGAACGGGTAGGAGTGGAACTCCTGGCCGCCGCCCCCGACGGGGAGGCTGGTGTGGGTGAGCGAGCCGGTGGTGAAGAAGCGGCCGTTGATCCCCGCGAGGGTGACGGTGGTCAGCGAGGCCTGCCGGCCGATCAGGAAGCTGCCCTGGAACTGGCCGGTGCCGGCCAGGGTGACGGCGGTGGCGTCGGGGAAGTTCCACAGCAGGTGGTCGCGGTAGGCGTTGAGCGGGTCGTCGGTGTCGTTGATGCCGCCGCTGTAGGTGTTCAGGGCCCGGGTGGCGCCGAGGACGTTGACGAGGATCGTGGCGCCGGAGGGGATGCCGGCGAAGACGATGCCCTGCTGGCCACCGGTCGGCCCGGTGAGGTCGAAGTCGACGTTGAACACCTGGAGGGCCGAGCTGCCGTCCCCGGTGAACAGGGTCTGCCCGCCCTGGTTCACGGCGGTGCCGGTCGGGGTGCGCGGCGTGCCGCCGACGCGGGCGTAGCAGTCGGACGCGGTGGTGAGCTGGTCGCGCAGTCCGCTGTAGGGCCGGACGGCGTCGGGGTCGGTGACCAGGGTGCCGGTCACCGTGCCGGTGACCGTGCCCGCGTGCCGGACCACGCCGCCCTCGGCGACCAGGGTCTGGCCGGGGGCGATGGTGATGCCGCCGCCGGTGGTGAGGAAGTCGGCGCCGTCCGGCGGGGGGACCCGGGAGCCGACGCCGGCGATGCCGATGTTGTAGATGGAGCTGACGCCGGCCTCCTTGGCCTGGGCGAAGCTGTCGAGGACGACCACGCGGCCCTCGGCCTCGGCGGCGCGCCCGGCGACCTGGAACTGGTTGCCGACGAAGATGTTGATGCCGTTGTCCCGGCCGGTGAACGGGAGGTTGTTGATCGACGTCGGGTAGCTGGGCGGGCAGCTGCCCGGTACGCACGGGCCGAGGCCGCCGGGCAGCGGCGCCGCGACGGCGGGGACGGCCCCGGCGCCGAGGGCGAGGACCGGCACCAGGGTCGAGAGCACCGTACAGGGGAGAGCCAGGGCGCCGGCCCGGCGGCGGACGCGGGTGAGCAGTCGGTTGAAGGAAGACATAGTTGAAGCGTCCGGCAGCTTGTGCGAACAGGGTGACCGGTGGAGCGCCCGCCTACGCTGATCGGTGACCGGGCGTACCCGCTCAGACCAACCGTCACCTGGGCAGCGGACAGCGCCGGTGGGCCTGCCGGGCGCTACGACCGGGCGGCGGCCGCCTGGACACCGTCGAGGAGGACGGCGAGCCCGGTGCGGAAGGCCTCCCGGGTCCGCTCCTCCAGGTCACCGGCGCCGTCCCCGGCCTCGGGGGCGGCGCCGCCGCTCTCCAGAGCGGTCAGCAGTGGGAAACGCTCCGCGAAGTCCGGTGCGAGGGAGGCGAGTTGGGTGGACCGCGCGTACCACCACTCCTCGTCGGCGACCCCGGTGTCCACGGCCGCGGCACGGGCCTCGGCGGCGGTCCGGGCCATGCCGCGGACCAGCTGCCAGAGGGCGGCGACCACGCCGCGCAGCTGTCGGGGTGCCAGGCCGGCGCCGTCCAGGATCCGCAGCACCGCCTCCATCGCGCCCAGCTCGGCCGGGCCGAGGACCGGCCGGGCCTGGGAGATCTGCAGGACCCACGGGTGCCGCAGGTAGCAGGTGAAGGCCTCCTCGGCCCAGGCGGTGGCGGCGGCCCGCCAGCCCGCGGCGGGGTCGTGGCCGGTGGGCAGCTCGGCGAGCACCCGATCGTGCATCAGGTCGAGCAGCTCGGCCTTGCCCGGTACGTACGTGTACAGGGCCATCGCGGTGCGGCCGAGCCGTTGGCCGACCGCGCGCATGGACAGCGCGGCCATCCCCTCGGCGTCGGCGACCGCGATCCCGGCCGTCACGATCGCGTCCACGCTGAGGGCGGGCTTGGGGCCGCTGCGCCCGGTGCGCGGCTCCTCCGGCCCGCGCCAGAGCAGGGACATCGAGCTGTGGGCGTCACCCTGGCCCGCGAAGACGGTCACGGTAGCGAACTCCTTATGTCGTAAAGTATCCTCGTCGAGATAATCGCTTATGGCGTAAGGTTATCAGTGGAGCCGAAACCGGAGGGTCCGACGGTGGCATTGCCCGTCACATACATCCAGGTCGTCGCGGTCGAGCGGGTCACCCCGCGGACGGCCCGCATCACCTTCGAGGCCGATGCGCTCGACGGCAGCGTCGGCCGCAGCCCCGACCAGCAGGTCAGACTCTGCTTCCCCAAGCCCGGTCGGACCGAGCCCGTGCTGCCCGGCGGCGGCGACGATCCGATGGGCTGGTACCAGGCCTACCTGGCCGTCCCGGAGGACGAGCGGCCGTGGATGCGCAGCTTCACCGTCCGCGGCCGGCGGCCCGGCACCCGGCGGCTGGAGGTCGACTTCGTGCTGCACGGCGACGGCGGCCCGGCGAGCGCCTGGGCGGACCGCGCCCGGCCGGGCGACCGGCTCGGCATGGTCGGCCCCTCCGAGTTGTACGCCCGGCCCGTCCCGCTCGCCGCCGTCGTCGCCGGGGCCGACTGGGTCCTGCTGGCCGGGGACGAGACGGCGCTGCCCGCGATCGCCACCCTGCTGGCGGCGCTGCCCGCCGGGATCCGGGCGGTGGTGTACGCCGAGGTGGCCGACGAGGCGGAGCGGCAGCTGCTGGCCACCCCGGCCGACCTGACGGTGCACTGGGTGTACCGCGACGGCGCCGCCCCCGGCGGTCCGCTGACCGACGCGGTCCGCGCCGCCGACCTGCCCGGCGGTACGCCGTTCGCCTGGCTGGCCGGGGAGGCCTCGGCGGTCCGGGTGATCCGGCGCCACCTGGTGGAGGAGCGCGGACTGGCCAAGGCGTCGGTGGAGTTCGCCGGGTACTGGCGCCACCGGCTCACCCAGGACGACGCGCCCACCGCCGAGGACTTCGCCGACGCGCAGGAGAAGCTCGCGCAGGCCGGGTGAGCCACCCCGGGGCGCGGCCGAGGGAGGGGGAGATCCGGGGGTTCCCGCGGCGTTCCGCTGGGCAGGGTGGATAGCGACCGGTCGGACGTCATCCGTCCGGCGGCGATTCGGACGGCGTGAGGAAGCAGGGGTGGGCGACGTGACCAGGGACACCGGCGAGGCCTTCGGCGAGCGGACCGGCGGCGGGCAGGTGGGCGGCGGGCGGACCGGCGGCGGGGCGGACGGCGCCGCACGCGAGGCCGGCTCCGCCTACGGGGACCTCGCGTACGGCGACATCACGCACCGCGACATCGAGGTGAACGGCGTCCGGCTCCACCTCGCCGAACAGGGGGAGGGCCCGCTCGTCCTGCTGCTGCACGGCTTCCCGGAGAGCTGGTACTCGTGGCGGCACCAGTTCGCCCCGCTGGCCGCCGCCGGCTACCGGGTGGTCGCCCCCGACCAGCGCGGCTACGCCCGCAGCGAGCGGCCCGCGGCCGTCGACGCCTACACCCTGCTCCACCTGGTCGGTGACGTCACGGCCCTGATCGCCGCGCTCGGCGAGGGGCCCGCGGTGCTGGTCGGCCACGACTGGGGCGCACCGGTCGCCTGGTCGACCGCCGCGCTCCGCCCCGACCTGGTGCGGGGGGTCGCCGGGCTGAGCGTGCCGCCGCTGCCGGTCTCCGGGCTGCCGCCGCTCGCACTGTCCAGGGAGCGGTTCGGCGAGGGCTTCTACCAGATCTACTTCCAGCGGCCCGGGGTGGCCGACGCCGAGTTCGCCCGGGACCCGGGCTCGACCTTCCGCCGCGTCCTGTTCAGCGGCTCCGGCGACCGCCCCGGCGCCGAGCGGCCGCAGGCCTGGGTCGTCCCCGACGGGCAGACGCTGCTGGACACCGTCCCGGAGCCGGAGAAGCTGCCGGACTGGCTCACCGAGGACGACATCGCGGCCTTCGTCGCCGACTACGCCGGGCACGGCGAGCACGCCTTCACCGGTCCGCTGAACTGGTACCGCAACATCGACCGCAACAACGAACTGCTCACCGCCTTCGCCGGGCGCGGCATCGACGTGCCGGCGCTCTACGTGGCGGGGGACCGGGACATGGTGTCGGCGCTGATCGGCCCGGACGCGCTGCACGGGATCCTGGAGCGCCTCACCCCCAGGCTGTACGGGCACGTCACGCTCCCCGGCGCGGGCCACTGGACGCAGCAGGAGCGGCCGGCCGAGGTCACTGCCGCCCTGCTGGACTTCCTGCGCGGGCTGGACGGCTGACGCTCCGGGCCGGGAGGCTGACGCTCCCGCGGGCTCGGAACCGCCGCCGGAGCCCGCGCCCGGCGGCGCCGGCCGCTCCCCGGCCGGTCAGACCGGGAGCAGCCGGGCGATCAGCTCGCCCAGCCGGCGGGCGTTGCGGCAGGAGTGCATCTCCACCACCTCCGCGTACGCGGTCGCCGCCGAGTCGCCGCCGCCCCACAGCGAGGGCTGCTCCGGGTTGAGCCAGTACACCCGCCGCGCCCGCCCGGCGATCCGGCGCAGGGCGGACAGGTTCGGGTCGCGGTGGTTGTTGCGGGCGTCGCCGAGGATCAGCACGCTGGTGCGCGGGCCGACCGCGTCCAGGTGCCGGTCGGCGAACTCGCCCAGGGCGGAGCCGTAGTCGCTGTTGCCGTGATGGCCCATCACCTTGGCCTCGGTGAGGATGCGCCGGGCCAGCCCGGCCGGATCGGCCCCGCTGCCCGCCAGCAGCTCGGTGACCTCCGCGGTGCGGTTGACGAAGGCGAACACCCGGACCTTGCTGAACTGCTCGCTCATCGCGCGGACCAGCAGCATGGTGAAGTCGGCGAAGCCGGCCACCGAGCCGGAGACGTCGCAGAGCAGCACGATCTCCGGGCGGGCCGGCCGGCGCAGCCGGTAGGCGGGGCGCAACGGCACTCCCCCGGTGGACAGCGAGCGGCGCAGGGTGCGGCGGAGGTCGATCTGCCCACGGGCCGCGCGCCGCCGCCGGGCGGCCAGCCGGGTGGCCAGCTTCCGGGCCAACGGGTGGACGGTGCGGCGCAGTTCGGTGAGCTGGTCGCGGCCGGCCGCGAGGAAGTCGATCCGGTCGGCGCTGGGTGCGACGGCCCGTTCGGCGATCCGCTCGGTGCCGCGTACCTCGGCCACCCGGCGGCGGGCCTCGGTGCCGACCATGGCGCGGAAGGCCTGGACGCGGCGGCGGATCTCGTCGGCGAGGAGGCCGTCGGAGAGGTCGGCCGGGGTGTCCGCCGCGGTGCCCGCGCGCAGCGCCGCCAGGACGCGGGCCAGCAGGGTCTCGGGGGCGAGCCGGCCGAGGGTCTGGTGGGCGGACCAGCCGTCCGAGCCGGGTGCCGAGCCGGCGCCGTAGCGGCCGAACGCGGCCACCGCCTCGCCGGCCAGCCGGGCCTGGGCGGCCCGGTCGTCGGCGGCGAGGGCGGCGGCGAGGCGCTCGCGCAGGTCCGCGCGCACGGGGTCGGCCAGATCGCGGGCGGCGGCCCGGGCGTCGTCGGCGTTCTCGGGGCCGTCCGGGGACGGGCCGCCGCGGGCCGACTCCGGGGCGCCCACCCCGAGCGGGAAGAAGAGGTCGAAGGTGGCGTCGTAGACGGCCCGCTGTGCCTCGGAGCGCAGCAGCGCGGCGGCCAGGCCGGCCCGCAGCTGCTCCCGGTCGGTGAGGCCCAGCACGTCGAGGACGGCCGCCGCGTCGACGGTCTCGGCCGGACCGGCCCGCAGCCCGTGCCCGCGCAGGGCCCGGACCAGCCCGGTCAGCCGGGCCGCGAGGTCGGCGGCCCCGGTGGTCGCGGCCGCCGCGGGGGCGGGGCGGTCCGTCATGCCGGGGTGAGCTTCCGGGTGGCCTTCAGGATGTCGTCCTGGTGCTTGAGGATCACCCCGAGGGTGTCCCGGACCACCGCCTCGTCCAGGGTGTCCGCGCCGAGCGCGAGCAGGGTGCGGGCCCAGTCGATGGTCTCGGCCACCGACGGCGCCTTGCGCAGGCCCATCGCCCGCAGCGCGCCGACCACCCGGACGAGCGACTCGGCCAGCGTCGCGTCCAGGCCGGGGACCTTGAGCCGGACGATCCGGCGCTCCAGTTCGGCGTCCGGGTAGTCGAGGTGGAGGAAGAGGCAGCGCCGGCGCAGCGCCTCGGAGAGCTCGCGGGTGGCGTTGGAGGTGAGCAGGACGAAGGGCCGCCGGGTCGCGGTGATGGTGCCCAGCTCCGGCACGGTGACCTGGAAGTCGCTCAGCACCTCCAGCAGCAGGGCCTCGACCTCGACGTCGGCCTTGTCCATCTCGTCGATCAGCAGCACGGTCGGCTCGTCGCCGCGGATGGCGGTCAGCAGTGGCCGGGTGAGGAGGAACTCCTCGCCGAAGATGTCGGTGCGGGCCTGGTCCCAGCCCTCGTCCCGGCCGGCGGTGATCCGCAGCAACTGCTTGGCGTGGTTCCACTCGTAGAGCGCGCGGGCCTCGTCGATGCCCTCGTAGCACTGCAGCCGGACCAGGCGTGCCCGGTTGATCTCGGCCACCGCCTTGGCGAGTTCGGTCTTGCCGACCCCGGCGGGGCCCTCGACCAGCAGGGGCTTGCCCAGGCGGTCGGCCAGGAAGACGGTGGTGGCCACCGCGGTGGAGGCCAGATAGCCGGTTTCGGCCAGTTGGGCGGCCGCGTGCTCCGCCGACTCGAAGAACCCCGTGCCGTCGCCGCCCATGTGCCCCACTCCCGTCGGTCCGTCCGTGCAGCAGCACCCTACCGGCCGGTCACTTCGCCGTCCCGGGGCTCCGGCGAGCACGGGTCCGAATCCGGATCATCGACGGGTCGTCATACGCCCCGTCGATGATCCGTGACCGAATCGAAGGCGGGAGTCCGGCCAGCCGGTAGGTAGTCAGGAGGTCGCCAACGGCTACCGGATCCGCAACTCCTTCCGCGACCGCTGCCCGGTGGCCTGGTCGGGCGACACCTCCCCGGGCCCCAAGCTGACCCAGTCCGACTGCGTCCCGGAGTACGCGGACCAGGGCTGGGCACTCTGACGCCCGGCTGACCGGGTCCGTCCGCGGGCGTGGCGGTCCCGAGCAGGGGGGAGCGGGGGGGGGGGGGGGGGGGGGGGGGGGCGGGGCGGCCCCCCCGACCGCCCGCCGGAGCGCCCCCGCAGGGAGG